>JAAZBY010000221.1 GCA_012513595.1 Chloroflexota bacterium | reverse complement strand
CCGCGCGGCGA
Source organism: Chloroflexota bacterium (assembly GCA_012513595.1). Next base: position 23,447 of record JAAZBY010000221.1, on the reverse strand, counting down.
TCTGGATGTGCGAATCCCCCATGCCGGATAGGATCGACTCGTTGGTCTCGGCGTTGCGCTCCACGCGTAGCGTGGGGTCCTCCTCGACGAGACGGGCCAGGCCAGCGCCGAGCTTGTCCAGGTCCGCCTTGGTCTTGGGGAACACCGCGGCCGAGAAGAGCGGCTCCGGGTAGACTATGGCGGGCATCACGTAGGCGGAGCCGCGGTCGCCGAGCGTGTCGCCGGTGGAGGTCTCGCTCAGCTTGGCCACGGCGCCGATGCCGCCGGCCGGGATGGCCGCGACCGGGATCTGCTCCTTGCCGCGCATGGTAAAGAGCTGGCCCACGCGCTCTTCCTCGTCCTTGTTGACGTTCTGAACGCGCGAATCCGACGTCATCGTGCCGGAAAAGACGCGGAAATAGCTCAGCTTGCCTACAAAGGGGTCAGCCAGGGTCTTGAACACCTGTACCACCAGGGGGCCGGCCGGGTCGGCCTGCAGCGCGACCTCCTCGCCGCTGGTCCTGTCGACGGCCTTGAGGGCAATATCGGCAGGGCTGGGCATGTAGCGGACGATGGCGTCCATCAGGCGGCGGGCGCCCATGTTCTTGGAGGCCGAGCCGGCCAGCACCAGGACCAGTTCGCCGCTCTTGGCGCCCTGAGAGAGCGCAGCGACGATCTCTTCCTCGGTGAGGTCCTCGTCATCCAGGTACTTCATCATAAGTTCGTCGTCAGACTCGGCGGCGAACTCCATCATCTCCATCCGGGCGGTCTCGGCGGCGTCTCGCGCCGTCTCGGGGATGGCGCTCTCTTTGCCGTCGGGGCCCAGGTAGGCCTTCATGGAGATCAGGTCAATGACGCCGGTGAACGACGTGAACGAGCCGATCGGGAGAACGATGGGCACGAACTTGGCCTCGAACTTGGCCCGCAGCTGCTCAAGGGTGCGCTCGAACGAGGCGTTGTCGCGGTCCATCTTGTTGACAAAGACCATCCGCGGCATGGCCGTCTCATCGGCGAACTGCCACTGTAGCTCGGCACCCACCTCGACGCCCGACGCGGCGCATACCACCATGACGGCGCTATCGGCGGCGCGCAGGCCGTTCTTCACCTCGCCGACAAAGTCCGAGTAGCCCGGGGCGTCCAGGAACGTCAGATGGGTGTTCTGCCACTCGCAGGGCAATACGGACAGGTTCACCGACACGCCGCGGTTGTGTTCGTCTTCGTCATAGTCCGAGACGGTGTTCTTTTCCTCAATGGTGCCCAACCGCGAAATCGCGCCGGCGTCGTACAGGAGGACCTCGCTCAACGTGGTCTTGCCACTTGACCCGTGGCCCAGAAGAACAATGTTGCGAATTTCCTCCGGTTTGACGTCTCTCATGAGCAAAAGTACCTCCTAAGTAGTCGATAGTTACCGGGACATTATAACATAGCACACCGCAAGCACCAAGATGCCCGCAGTTCGCCATCGCGACTCGTGTGTGCGGCGCCATTCCCGCCCGTTGCGAGGCCGATGGAGGGGCAGGGCCTACGGCGCGCCGTCGGTGACGGCCAGCAGGCGCCCCTGCGTGCCGATGCCCGCCAGGACGCGCTGTCCCTGAAGATCCGCCGTCAGGCTGTCGATCGGGCCATCCGTGGGGAACTCGGCCAGCGGCGCGAGGGTCGCGGCGTCCAGGCAGAGGAGGCGCGCTGCCGGCGTGCCGTGGTCACTCGAGCCCAACGTCTCCACGGCGACCCACAGATGCCCGCTGCCCGGCAGCACTGCCAGGTGGGCGGGGCAACCCTCGGGCAGGGCGCGGTTGGCGACCTCTTCGCCGTCCTCGGCGCGCAGCGCCTGCAGGCGGCAGCCGAACACACGTGCCGAGGCGACGAACAGGCGGTCGGTGGCCGGGTCGTAGGCCGCGTCACGCACGCCCAGGGCGTCGAACGTCGGCGCCGCTTGGCACCCGGCTACCGCTGCGAGGACGATGCCGCCGTTCGAGCCGGGGATGCCGTTGTGGGCCAGGGCGTAGAGGCAGCCGCGGCGCGCGTCGTAGACGTAGCCGCGCGGCGGCTGCAGCGCTTCGGTCCACGTCTTGGCGGCCACCGCCTCGACCCTGCCGCTGGCCAGGTCCAGGCGCAGCGAGCCGGCATAGAGGGCCCCGGCGGAGCGATCGTAGTAGAGGCCGCCCGATCCGGGCGCGACGGGGTACGATGCGAGCGCTTGCCCCTGCTCAGAGAGGATCCAGAGGCGGGCCGGGTGGCGCGTCATCGCCGCCACACGGTTTTCCCCGCTCAGGGGCAGCACGGCCTGCGGGTAGCCGGGCAACGCCCAGCGAGAGACCGTGCCGTCCGCCGCCAGCGCCAGGATGGCGTCGGCGCTGCTCGCCGCCACGTACAGCATGTGAGTGGCCGGGTCGGCGGCCAGGCCAGCGTAGCGCCCCGCCAGGGCGATGGTGGCCGCGACACGCTGGGCCGCGACGTCGATGACCTGGACGTTGTCGCTGTCGGCGTTAGCCACGTACAGCCGGCCCGTGGCGGCGTGGAGCGCCAGGCCGCGGGGCGAGAGCCCAACCTCCAGAGCGCCCAGGAGCGCCAGGTCCCGATCGTAGATAGATAGCCACCCCGCGGCGCCAGAGGCCAGATAGAGGCGGCCGTCGCGCGCATCGACGATGGCCGCGGCCGGGTCCGCCGGGGCGGGCGTGCGCTGCACCACCTCGAGCGACTCGGCCGAGACGGCCAGCAAGTAGGAGCGGAGCTCGTCCCGGTCGAACTCGGACGTATAGACGACTGCGCCGTCCGCCGACACGGCCAGGGTGCGGTAGATGCCGTTTTGCTCCACCAGCGCCACGTCCGTTAGGGAGGCCACGTCCACGGCGTGGAGGGTGCCGTACGTGGTAGCGAACAGGCGCTCGTCGCCCGGCGATCCGGCCAGCGCCAGGACGGCATCCCCGCCCGTTAGCGGCACGCGGCTGAGGGGGGCGCCGTCCACCGCGCCGTACACGGCGATCCCGCCGTCGCCGGTGCCCACCCACAGGCGCCCGTCGACGAGAGCCAGGCTCGTGGCGCCCGGGGCCGACCAGGTGGCTAACACCGTTCCGTCGGCGATCACGTGGATGACCTCGGCGCCCTCATCCAGGGCGTAGAGGCGCCTGGCGGCCTCGTCAGCGGCCAGGGCCGAGGGGCGGCCCCCGGTGGCGATGCAGGAAGCCACCGAGTCACCCCCCAGCGCACACACGTTGGCACTGGCGGCGCAGGCCACCCAGACCTGATCGCCGAGCGTGGCCATCCCTTCGGGAGCGCGGCAGACGCCCCCGAAGGCCTCGATGGCCATGCTGGCCGGCACAAAGGGCTGCGGGGTGGAGGTAAGGGAAGGGCGCGGGGTAACCGCGCCCGATGAGGTCTCCGTCGGCGATGCGGCTGGCGTGAGAGTCGGCACCGGGACGCCTGCCGGCCATGGCGCGGCGCAGGCGGCCGTCAGGAGCGCCGTCAGCAGGCCCAGGGCACCCAACCAGGCCCGGCGCACGGCCCGGCCCACGCTCTGGCGGCGAGGAGCCCCGCGGGGCCCGCTCATACTCCCGGGTCCTCCATCTCGTCCAGGCGCTGCGAGATCTGCAGCATGCGCTCCACGGTGCCGCGCGTCAGGGGGTGCGCCGGCAAAAAGGCGCAGGTGTGCTCGGTGCGCGTCGACGTCTCAAAGGTGCCGATGCGCTGCGCCAGGGCTACGATCTCGCTCTTGTCCATGCCGATGAGGGGCCGCAGAATGGGCTTGGAGATGCCGTGTGAGATCACCTCCATATTCGCCAGCGTCTGGCTGGCCACCTGCCCGAGGGAATCGCCGAGCACCAGGGCGCTGGCGCCCAACTCCTCACACAGGGCAGCGGCACGCTGCAGGAAGGCCCGCTTGCAGAAGATGCAGGACCAGCGCTCTTCGCCAAGGGCGGCCAGCTTGCGCAGCGTGGGGGCCACGACTTCGGCGTGCGACAGCACGGTGGGTTTGAGCCTCCAGCCGTAGGAGTAGTGCGACAGCGCCTCGATGTTCTCCAGCGCCTTGGCCGTCTCGTCCGGGTTCGTGGAAAAGTGCAGGGGGATGATGCCGCAGCCGCGCTTCATCATCATCCAGGCGGCCACGGGCGAGTCGATCCCGCCGGAGATGAGCGCCACGGCCCGCCCCTCGACACCTAACGGCAGCCCCCCGGGCGCGGGCACGGTGTTCCCGTATACCAGGGCGCCCTCGAGGCGCACCTCGACTCCGATGGTCACGTCGGCGCCCTTGGAGAGGTCGACATCCCCATGGGTGGCCTCGTAGACGGCCTCGCCGGCCAGCCGGTTGATCTCTGGCGAGGTGTAGGGGAAGGTCTTGTCTGCCCGGCGCGCCTGTACGCGGAACGATACCCCCGGCCGCACCCCGGCCTCGGCCGCCAGGCGCACGGCCTCCTGCGAGATGGCCTCGATGTTGCGCGCGACTTCGAACACGGGGCTCAGCGAGACCAGGCCAAAGACCCGGCTGAGGGGCTCCAGCGCCTCGGCGACCTGATCGGTGCGGACGTAGACGCGCTGCCCGGCGGAGGTCACCTCCCCAGAGAGGCCGTTCCTCTTGAGGCAGTCACGCAGGTTACGGCGCAGCTGGCGGACAAAGGTGATGCGATTCTTGCCCTTGAGGGCCAACTCGCCATAACGAAGCAGTATCAGGCCCATGTAGGGCACCTCCGTAGCGGCACATGGCCGCAGAACGTGGGGCGCCGCCGCCGGATGGTCGACGGCGGCTTGACTTCATTATACGCCCCAACAGAAAGCGGGGCCAAGGTAGTTGGCCCCGCCGCGTGCTGTGATAGGTGTGTGCGCGGCCGCCTGCTCAGGCGGCTGAGGCGCCCCTGCGGGCGAACAGGCGCCGCAGGCCAGAGAGGGCGCCCTGCTCCCAAACCACTAGGAGCGGCACGGCGAAAAAGAGCGAGGAGTAGGTTCCCGTCACCATGCCCACCAGCATGGTGAGCATGAACTGCCGCATGGTGGCGCCGCCAAACAGGATGATGGCCACCATCACAAAGATGGCGTTCAGCTGGGTGGCCAACGACCGGTGCAGCGTCTCCAGCAGGCTGCGGTTGACGATCGTCTCATAATCCTCGTCGCGGTGCCGGGTGATGTTCTCGCGGATGCGGTCAAACACCACGATCACGTCCTGCACCGAAAAGCCCACCACCGTCAGCACGGCGGTGAGGAAGAGGGCGTCCATCTCCCACCCGGCCACCACGCCCATCAGGGCGGCCAGGCCCAGCAGGATGAGCACGTCGTGCAGCATCTTGGCGATGGCGCACACGCCGTAGCGGAAGGCGTTCGGCACGCTGCGGAAGGCAAAGGCTATGAACAGTAGGATGACCAGTGAGGTGGCCGCGATGGCCAGACCTGCCGAGCGCGTCGTCTCTCGGCCGATGGTGGGGCCGACGCTCTCGTAACGCCGCTCGGTCACCGGGCCCAAGCGGGAGGCCAACGTGGCCAGCAGGGCGTCCTTGCTGCGCACGTCCATCTCTTTGGTGCGGATCACAAAGGTGCGGTTGTCGTCCACCGTGTTGACGACCGGGTCGGCATATCCGGCGTCCATGACGAGGCCGCGCACCTCCTCGGTGGCGTGGTCCGCGTCAAAGGCCACCTCCAGCAGCGACCCGCCCACAAAGTCGATGCTCAGCCGCAAGGGGCTGCCGATCACGATGGTCGAGTAGATCATCGCCGCGATGCCGAGGACCAGCAGGATGCCGGAAAACCCAAAGTACCAGCGTCGCTTCTGAACGAGGTTATACATGGTCAGTCTCCGTTTCCCCCGCTAGACGCCCAGCAGCCACTTGACGTCGCGCAGCTTCTCACCGCTGATGGCAAAGGCCGAGCGGATAAAGGTCCGCGTGACGGTGACGGCGGTAAACATGCTGACGAGCACGCCGATGGCCAGCGTCACGGCAAAGCCCTTGACCATGCTGGCGCCAAAGGTATTGCCAAAGGCCCACAGGATGCCGCAGGTGATCCATGTGGAGATGTTCGAATCCAGGATCGAGGTCCAGGCGCGGCTAAAGCCGACGTCGATGGCCCGGCCCAGCGAGCGCCCGTGGCGCAGTTCCTCGCGCATGCGCTCAAAGATAAGGATGTTGGCGTCCACGGCCATGCCCACCGAGAGGAGGAACCCGGCGATGCCCGGTAGGGTCAGGGTCACGGGGAGCAGCTTGTAGATGGCCAGGGTGATAAAGGCATAGATCACCAGCGCCAGGTCGGCCAGGAGCCCAGGAAGGCGATAGTAGATCAGCATGAAGAGGAGCACGATGCTCAGGCCGATGGCGCCGGCCCGCACGCTCTTCTGGATCGAGTCCTGCCCCAGGGTGGGGCCCACGGCGCGCGTCTCCACCTCGCGCAGCGGGATGGGCAGGGAGCCATACTTGAGCTGGAGCACCAGGGCTTTGGCCTCGTCGATGGTGAACTGCCCCTCGATGACGCCGGCACCACCCGGAATGGCCGAGTTGATGCGCGGGCTGGAGATCACCTGCTTGTCCAGCAGGATGACGAGGAACTTGCCAATGTTGTTGGCCGTGTGCTCGGCAAAGATGCGCCCGCCCTCGTCGTCCAGTTGGAAGGCGATCACCGGCATGTTGGTCTGCTGGTTGAACTCCATGCTGGTCGACTTGAGGTTGCGTCCGGTAAGCACGGTGTGGTAGATCTTGGCCGTGTCGGTGGGCACCTCCGTGGGCTCGGGGGTCTCCTCCCCGGGCGTCGCCTCGGCCGACATGTAGTCGGTCTGCACGACGGTACCGGGCAGGAGCATGACGTCCGACTCGACCCACTCCATCAGCCCCGTCTCACGGAGGGTCTCGATGGCCTGTTGGGCGTCTTCGATGCCGGGGAGCTCCACCTGGATGCGGCGGGCGCCCACCCTCTGCACGGAGGGCTCCGTCACCCCCAGGCCGTTGACGCGGCTTTCGACGATGGCCCGGGCGGCGTCCATGTCGTCGGATGAGACCTCCTGCCCCTCGGGAACCGCCGCCTCGAGGAGTACCTGCATGCCGCCTTGTAGGTCGAGACCCTGGTAGATCTTGATCGCCCGGTCGATGCCGAGAAAACGAAGGCCGGGGTCCGTCGGCCAGCAGATGTACACGGCAAAGATGGTGACCAGGGCGATGAGGATGAGCAACTGAACGTCTCGGCGCTGCATTCCGTTCGTCTCCTCAGGTGTTGGTGGCCACAAAGAAAAACACCCGGGCGGGTGTTCCCTGCGCTGATCGCTCCAATGAATGATTATAGGTCGGCAACACGTTGGGTCAAATCATCAACGGCTGGACGCCCCCGCAACCCAACGGATGCGGCAGACGGCCGCGTGGCGTCGGCGCCCGCGAACCCGGGCAGCAGCAGGCCCAGCGCTCGCACGGCCTCCTCGAGGACTTGCCGGCTGCTGAAGGCGTCCGTGTCGATGTACACGTGGCAGTGCTGCCTGGCGTGGGCCAGGCGCTCTCGCTGGGCGGCGTGGTCAGAGCCGCGCAGCCGCATGTCACGCCGCAGCCGGGCGACGCGCGGTGAGGCGTCCAGGTAGATGAGCACCTCGGGGCGCGTCAGGCGGCGCCACATGTCAGGAATGTACGAGTGCTCCTGCCCGCACTGCCGCGCATTGTATCCCAATCGCGAGAGGCCCCGTTCGAGCGTGCTCTTGCCCGAGGCGCACACCCCCACAATACCCACGCACCCGGGGACAGGTGGCGGCGGAGGACCCAGCAACGGCCTCGGAACGCTCACGGCACACCCTCCCCTGCCTCACGCGGGCCTCGCCCGCCAGGGGCCCGGCCGGCGTCTAGAGAGGGAAGGTGGCGGAGAGCCGGCGCACGCGGGGCTCCTCGACGGCGTTGTCCAACACGGATACTACCACGACGCTGGTGTCATCTACGGGGCGGCCCTCGTCGAGGGCCAGGGCCCGCGCGAGGATGGCGTCGGCGATCTGTTGGGCGTTGCGCTCGCTGGCCAGTATCTCGGCCAGGAGCGGCACCAAGTTCAGAGACTCGCCGCGGCGCGATCCGGCCGCGGCGACCCCATCCGATGAGACGACCGCAACGGTGCCCGGCAGTAGGGCGATCTCCTCGATGACCGGTTTGGTGTTGGGGTACAGGCCGATGGCATTGGCAGGAGCATCCAGAACGCGACACACGCCACCCTGCACGACGTAGGCCGCGCAATGGGTGTTGCGTGAGATCACCAGCGTGCGGCTGGCCAGGTCCACTGAGATGATCTGTAGCTCGGCCGACACCTGCCCGCGACGGTGCGTGCAGAGATAGTCGTGTGCGGCGCGCGCCGCGGCCCCGTCACGCACCCCCTCGCCAAGGAGAGAGATCGCCTTGCGGGCCACGATGTTGGAGATGATCTTGGCCGAACGCCCGCTGCGCTGGCCGTCCACGAGTACGGCCGAGACGCCGCCGTTGGGCCGCTCGATCAGCTCGACCGTGTCGCCGCTCTCGCTGACTGCGTACTTGGCCACCTTGGCCACGCCCACCTGCACGTCCAAAACACCCGCTCCCCATCACCGAGTGATCCGCCCCGCTGCCGGGCATTGTACCACCTGAGCGGTGCAGGGAGGAAAACCCGCCGGCGAGGGCTGGCGGCGCTGGGGCTCGCCTCAGCGGCAGTACCCATCGCGCAGGCCACGCAGGTAGGCGACGCTCTCCGTCGTGCTGGGCAGGAAGGGCTCCTCCCCCTCGTACTCGCTCAGCACCGGGCCGTCGTAGCCGCAGGCCTTGAGGGCGCCAAAGACGCCGGGGAGGTCGATATCCCCGCGGCCCGCCGGCTGCAGCGTCCACTGCCCCTTTACGAAGAGCCCATCCTTGACGTGCACGTTGACCGTCAGGGGGGCGAGCAGGTCAAAGAAGCGGTGCGCCGCGTCTACCGAGTGCCCGGCCCAGCAAAAGTTGCCCGTGTCGAGCGTGATGCCCACTAGGGGAGAGCCGACGTCGCGCACCAAGGCAGCCAACAGGTCGCCGTCGTTCAGCAGGCGGCCGTGGTTCTCGATGCCGATCTGCACGCCCCAGCCGTCGATCTCGGCGGCCACGGTGCGAAAGCCCTCGACGATGCGCGGGTAGAGCGCGTCTACCGAGTGGCCCTCGACCACGTCGCCCGGGAAGGCGCGGACCACGGGGATCTGCATGCGGCGCGCCAGGTCACAGTAGCCGAGGAAGAGGCGCACCTCTTCAGCCAGGGCCTCGTCGCTCACGGTGGCCAGGTTGCAGTAGCCACCCAGGCTGGTGGCCGCGACGCCGCTGGCGTCGATCTCTCGCTGCACGCTGGCATAGTCGATGGGCGGCGCCCACAGGTTGTCGTGGACGGTCTCGCGGCCGTTCAGCTCCATCGCCTCGCAGCCGGCCAGGCGCGCAGCGGCCAGCACGCGGTCCAGCGGCTGCGCCGCCAGCCCCAGGGTGACGAGCCCGATCTTCATGGTGTCCTCCTCCCTTCCAGTGCGACGATTCTAGCACAGGCCCGCTAGGCCTGCCAGCGCCCCGGAGCAGAGGCCACGGGGCCTTGCGTTTCGCGCCAGTCGGCCGCTATAATGCGGTCAAGAGTGACAGCCAGCAGTTCGCCACGACGGGAGCCCCCACGCAGGAGGAGGCGACACATGCCGTACGGCTATATGGGCAAGGTGCTGCACGTGAACCTGACCACCGGCCACCTCGAGGTTGAGACGCCGCCGGAATCGTTCTACCGGGAGACGATGGGCGGCAGCGGCCTCAACCTGGCCTACCTGCTCAAGATGCTGCCGCCCGGTGTCGACCCGCTAGGTCCGGAGAACGTCCTGGCACTTTCCGTGGGCGTGCTGACCGGTGCGCCGATCAGTGGCCTGAGCCGCGTGATGGTCAACGCCAAGTCCCCGCTGACGGGCGCCATCGGCGACGCTCAGGGCGGCGGCTTCTGGCCGGCCGAGCTCAAGTTCGCCGGGTTTGACGCCATCATCATGACGGGCAAGTCCCCCAGACCGGTGTACCTGTGGATCCACGACGGGGTGGCCGAACTGCGCGACGCGGCGCACCTGTGGGGCCGCATCACCGGCGACGTCGAGGATGCCATCCGCGCTGAGCACAACGACGCGCACATCCAGGTGCTGCAGATCGGCCCGGGTGGCGAGAAACTGGCCCGTTACGCCTGCCTGATCAGCCACTCCAACCGGGCCGCCGGGCGCACGGGCATGGGCGCCGTGATGGGCTCCAAGAACCTGAAGGCTGTGGCCGTACGCGGCCACAGCCGCCCTGAGGTGGCCGAACCGGACCGCCTGCGCGCGTTGGGGCGCTGGGGGCGCGACAACTTTGAGGAGAGCGGCGTCTACGGCCTGGGCCTCAACGGCACGCCGAACGGGGTGAAGGACCTCCAGGAGATGGGCGCCCTGCCCACCCGCAACTGGTCGAGCGGGGTCTTTGAGGGATGGGAAGCCATCTGGGGCCAGACGATGACCGATACCATCCTCAAAGAGCGCGACACCTGCTACGGCTGCCTGATCCGCTGCAAGCGGGTGGTAGAGGTGACCGAGGGCCCCTTCCGCGTCGACCCGCGCTACGGCGGCCCCGAGTACGAGACGGTCGCCACGATGGGCTCCTACTGCGGCGTCTCGGACCTGGCCGCGATCTCGCTGGCCAACGAGATCTGCAACAAGTACGGGCTCGACACGATCTCCTGCGGGGCCACGGTGGCCTTTGCCATGGATTGCTACGAGCATGGCCTGCTGACCAAGGAGGATACCGGCGGCCTGGAGCTGCGCTTTGGCAACGCCGAGGCCATGGTCCGTATGGTGCAGATGATCGCCAATCGCGAGGGCCTTGGCGACCTCTTGGCCGAGGGCTCCTTCCGCGCTGCGGAGGAGATCGGCAGGGGCGCTGAGGAGCTGGTGGTGGCCTGCAAGAAGCAGGAGTTCCCCGCCCACGTGCCGCAGGCCAAACGCTCGTTGGCGCTTATCTACGCGGTGAACCCCTTCGGGGCCGACCACATGTCGCACGACCACGACCCCAACTATACGCCGACCCAGGACAAGGACACCCTCGACCGCCTGTCGACGCTCGGGCTCAACACCCCGCTGGACAAGCGCGACCTCTCCATCGCCAAGGTGCGCTTTGCCCTCGCCACCGAGTACATGTACAGCGCTCTGGACTGCCTGGGCACCTGCCAGTTCGCCTGGGGGCCCTCCTGGCAGCTCTATGGGCCGGATCAGCTCGTCGAGGGGATCCGCGCTATCACCGGCTGGCAGACGAGCATGGAGGAGATCCTCTTGGTGGGCGAGCGGCGGCTGAACATGCTGCGGGCCTTCAATGCCCGTGAGGGGCTGCGCAAGGCCGACGACGCCCTGCCCAAGAAGGGCTTTATCGCTTTGCAGGGCGGGGCTACCGACGGCGTCCGCGTGTCGGAGGAAGAGTTCGCCCGCGCCCGCGAGGTGTACTATCAGATGGCCGGCTGGGACGAGGAAGGCGTGCCGCTGCCCGGGACGCTGGCCCGCCTCGGGCTGGAGTGGGTCGCCGTCTGACCGGCTGCATCCCAACGTACAAGCGGGGGATGGGCAGTGCGCCCATCCCCCGCCGTCTTTCTGCGCAGCGCGGTCCTCAGCCGTTGTACGCCTTGACCAGCGGCCGCAGGGTCCCGCGGGCAATGGCCAGCCCCTCATCCCAGCGCTCGTGGAGGTACTCGCGGTCCTCGTGCTCGACGGCGACGTCCCCCTGGTAGTCGGCGTCCTCGAGGGCGTCAAAGATGTCCTGCCAGTCGAGCTCGCCGAGGCCGGGGATGACAAAGCGCCACCAGCCGCGCCCGTGGACGCCCACCCAGGCCAGCTTTTGTTCGTCAAAGATGATGTCCTTGGCGTGTACGTGGTGGATGCGCTCGGCAAAGGCGCTGATCACCCACAGATGGTCGATCTGCTGCCAGGCAAAGTGCGAGGGGTCATACTCCATGCCCAGGGCGGGGCTGGGCACGGCGTCGATCAGGCGGGTCCACAGCTCGGGCGTGGTGGCCATGTTCGTCCAGCGATAGGGACCGTGGCCGAGCACTCCGCCGGGCCAGGGCTCCAGGGCCAGCTTGATGCCCAGGTCTTCGGCCCGCTCACAGATGGGGCCAAAGCGCGCGGCAAAGAGGGGCAGGTTGTCGTCAACGGTCAGGGCGTTGTCGCGCCCCGTTAGGCCAGAGACCACGCCGCAGCCGAACGCCACGGCCACCTTCATGGCGCGTTCCCAGTAGGCGACGGCCTCGTCCACCGGGGAGCCGATGGTGTTGCCATAGATGGCCACCGAGGTGACGCCGATGCCGGCCTCGCCCAGGGCACCCTTGAGCGCGGGCAGGTTGGCCTCCATCTCGGCCAGGGTCGGGCTGGTGAGCCACCCGGCACCGACTTCCAGGCCATCGTACGACAGCTTTTTGGCGCGGGCGATGTTCTCGACGTTCAGCGGCATGAGAAAGCTGAGTTTCACCTCGTAACCTCCTGGTAATTACGAGACGGCGGCCGACGACGGCATTGTACCCCAGGGCGGGGGCGCGTCAACGGGGCCAGCGAGGTTGCAGGGGAGGCCGTGGGAGGGGAAACGCCCGGCTGCCGTGTTGGGCAGCCGGGCGCAATGGGGCCGGTATCGCGACGGGGCCAGAGGGGACGCTCAGGAACCGGCGTCTTCCTCACCCTCGGGGGCCTCTTCCTCGCCCTCGACGGCCTCCTCCTCAGCCTCCTCGACCTCTTCCTCCGCCTCCTCCTCGATCGCGGCAAAGGCCGGGCGCAGCACGACGGTGTCTTCCGGCGTCAGGACGGTGACGCCCTCGGGCACCTGCAGGTCGGCCACGGTGATCACGGAGTCCATATCGGTGAGGACGGAAAGGTCCACGACGATGGCATCGGGCATGTCGCGCGGCAGGCACTCGATCTCCAGCACGTCAAGCAGGGTGTTGATAAAGCCACCCTCCTCGAGGGCCGGCGCCTCTCCGTGGTGCACGATGGGCACTTCCACACGGATGGCGACGTCTGCCTGGGTGCGGTACAGGTCCACATGCCAGAGGGCGTGCGTCACCGGGTGGCGCTGCACCTCACGGACGAGGACCAGCTCATTCCCGTCGACGCCGTCGATGGTGAGATCGATAAGGTGGCTGGTGCCCGCCCGCTGGAGGACGCGAAGGAGCGTGGCGGTCTCAAACTGGAGCGCCCTGGTCTCATACTTGGGCCCATACAGGACGCCGGGCACGAACTGGGCGCGCCGGAGTGCCCGGGGCCTCGCCTCTGGGCTGCGCGGATGGGCCGTGAGCGATATCGTGGATGCCATGGCCTTACTTATCCTCCAAGACTACTGAGGTCACGGGCGGTAACCAGCGCGCGACTGCGCAGGACGGAACACCCCGCCGGCACGCGCACTCGCCCGCAGATCGGTGGCTGCGGAACGGCAACAGGAAGATTATAGCGACCCGGGCGAGCGCGGTCAAATGCCCGCTGCGCGGCGTACGCGTTCAGGCCGGCGGGGCAAGGCGCGGAGCGCCGCCTCCGGGGTGAGCCAGCCGCGCCCCGGAAAGAGCTGGGCCGTCTGCGGGGCGAACCGCTCGGCGCCAGAGAGGACCCTGGCCGGCGAGCCCTCCGCCACAATGCGCCCTCCGTCCAGGAGCAGTACCCGGTCAGCCGCAGCGGCAGCCAGTTCCACGTCATGGGTGACCATCAGCACCCCCGAGCCCTCCTCCTGCCAGCCGCGCAAGAGGCGTACCAGACCCTGCTTGGCGGCATAGTCCATCCCGCGGGTGGGCTCGTCCAGCAAGAGCAGGGGCGGCCGCGTCACCGTGACGGCGGCCAGCGCCACACGCTGCCGCTGCCCCACCGAGAGGTCACGCGGGTAGGCCTCGGCCAGCGCCGCGAGGCCCAGGCGGGCCAGCAGATCCTCCGGCGCCACCGGCGGCTGCTGCAGGAGGGAGTGGTTCCGCAACGTCACCTCCAGCTCCTCGCGGACGGTGTCTGCAAAGAGCAGATCGTCCGGCTGTTGGGGCAGGTAGGCGACCTGGGCGCAGATGTCGGCCGTGGCCCTACCGATGATCGAGCGGCCAGCCAGGCGGACATCGCCCGCTTCCGGGCGCAGCAGCCCTACCAGGGCGCGCAGAAGCGTCGTCTTGCCCGCACCGTTGGGCCCCAGGAGGGCCACCAGTTCCCCGGCCCGCACGTCCAGGTCGACGCCCCGCAGCACGGGCGCCCCCCCGTAGCCGTGCGCCAGGCCGCGCACCGTCAGGATCGGCTCGGGCGAGGGCGGCGCCGCGGCGGGCGGTATGCTCTCCTCGGCCGCGGCGCCCTGCACCGCGGCGCGGGCCATGGGTAACGCTTCGGAGACGGACAGCGGGAGCGGCGCCCACCCGAGCGCAATGCCCAGCGACACCACAGGCGGGGCCAGGTCGATGGCGGGTAGCACCTCGCGTGGGGTGCCGTGGAGCACTGGTCCGCCCGGGCAGGTCAGGTGCACCAGGCGGTCGACATACTGCAGGACGCGCTCCAGCCGATGCTCGGCCAGCACCACGGTGATGCCTAGGTCGCGGTTCATGCGCACCAGCGTCCCGAGCAGGTCGTGGGCGGCCTGCGGGTCCAGCTGGGAGGTCGGCTCGTCCAGCACCAGGAGGCGAGGGCGCAGGGCCAGGGCTGCGGCCAGGGCGACGCGTTGCCGCTCACCCCCGGAGAGGCTGTCCAGGGGGCGGTCTCGCAGGCTGAGGAGGCCCAGGAGCGCCAGCGCCCCCTGCACCTGCTCGCGCATCTGCGGCGGGGGCACGGCCCGCTGTTCGAGGGCAAAGGCCACCTCGTCCTCAACGCGGTCGACGACGAACTGGGCCTCGGGGTCCTGAAAGACAAACCCGACATAACGCGAGAGGACCTGCGGCCCCTCCCGCAGGGCATCGTGCCCGGCGACGCGGACCTGCCCCGCACAGGTGCCGCCGGTGAAATGGGGCACCAGGCCGTTGAGCGCCCGCAGGAAGGTGGACTTGCCCGCCCCCGAGGCCCCCGTCACCAGGACGAACTCGCCCTCGTCAATGGCCAGCGACAGGTCCCGCAGTACCGGCGTCGAGGTGCCCGGGTAGGCGTAGGTGAAGCGCTTGATCTCGATCATCGCTCACCCCACCCGACGGCCAGAGCGGCCGGCACCAGGAGGCCCAGCAGCAGCAGGGCCAAGAGGGGGTCGACCGGAGGCACCGACAGGCGCGGATAGGGCGCGTAGGCCAGCACCTCACGGTGGAGGAAAGGCAGGGGCGCCAAGGTGCCCAGCAGTGCCACGGCGACGCCGGCCGTGACGAGGTTCTCCTCAGCGCCCCAGGAAGCGCTGCGGTAGTGCGTGCGGCGGGTTCCGCGCCCGGCCAGCCGCAGCGCGGCGAACAACATCGCCACGCCTATCGCCAGCCCTCCTGCGCCCCAGAGTGCTGCCGCGGGGAAGAACGACCAGGCCAGCCAGCCCCCCACGGTGCCGAGCAGTCCGCAGGCCAGCAGGGCCTGCAGGCTGGCAGCGCGGGCGCGGCCCTCGATGGTGCCGTAGCCACGGGCAACCATCGCCTCCGCCAAGCCCATGGAGCGCTCCAGCCCGCTGATCAGCAGCGGCACCACGATCGGCAGCCAGTCGCGCAGGCCGCGCAGGCGATGCCCGCGAACGGCCTGCGCCTCGCGGATGCGCGCCAGGCTGCGCTGCGTCTGCGGTATGAAGGCCAGGGCGATCGACAGCACCACGCCCGCCTCGTGCAGGGCGCCGGGGATGAGGCGCAACAGGTCATGCACTGGCGTCACGCGGTTCACGAGAGAGAAGGCGCCATAGATCAACGAGAGTACCAGGCCGTTGGTGGCGCCAAACACCACGCTTTCCAGCGTGAGGGCCCCGCCGATGAGGGGCCACCCGTCGGGCAGGCGCAGGAGGACGGTGTCTCCGAGGTGAGAGACGAGCATGCTAAAGACGGCTGCGAGCGGAATGGCCAGGGCAGCAAAGCGCAGCGGCGACGGCAACCCGCGCCGCTCGCCGCTGCGGGCCCAGGCCGCGTCGCACAGGGCCACGATGGCCAGGGCCAGGAGCGCGTAGACGGGGTTGCGGCACGACGAGGCGAACACCAGCACGCCAACCGCCCACAACAGCCAGGCGCGAGCATCAACCATGGTGCACCTCGGCGTGTTCAAAGTGCGAGCGCCTCTCAAAGCGCACGAGGGCCCGCACGGTGGGGCGGCCCAGCGCCAGTATCAAGATGGCATTCCCCACGGCGGAGGTCAGGTCCCAGGTCAGCGAAGTGGCCACGTAGAACGCCGCATACCGGCGGACCGACTCTGCCCAGCCCAGGCCGGTGGCCCAGGTCTGCGACTCGGGCCCGATGGCGTACGGCCAAAAGTACAGGTTGGTGAGGGCGCCAAAGAGGAATCCCCAGGCGACGCCCATCGCCGCCAGAAGGCCGACCTCCGGACGGCCACAGGCCCCCTGGCGCAGCCGCTTCCAGGGCAACAGGCGGAGGCCGCCCGCGCTCATCCCCACCCAGCCCGTCACCAGCATCTGGTACGGTAGCCAAGGCCCCACGCCGCCGGTGATCAGCGCCGAGACCACGATCGTGTAGACGCCCATCTGAAAGCCGAACCGCGCGCCAAAGACGTAACTGGCCAGCAGGATGGGCGCAAAGATCGGCGAAAAGCCCCCCGGCATCGGCAGCAGGACCTCGATGAAGCGCAGCACGCTGGTGATGGCCACCAGTACGCCGAGCATCGCCACGGTCTTGGCCCCGATCGACTCGCCCTGGACCTCCACCAGCAACGCCAGCAGAGACAGCCCCACCAGGGCTGCCGTGGCCAGCGGGGCGCTGCGGGCCTGCAGCCCCTGGGCGGCCGCCCAGGGGCTGCGGATCAGCAGCGGGTACAGGAGGGCCAGCGCCCCCAGCAGCGTGCTGAGGGCGTAGATGGCCCCACTCAGGGTGCGTCGCACGAGTTACCTCCGCCGGCGCCGACGCAGGAGCGGCCAGAGGATCGCCGTGCCCAACAGCAGTACGACGAACCCACCAAAGACGTAGGGCGCCGCGCCCCAGGTGGAAGGCTGGCCACCAACTGGCGCGGCCTCGGGCACCGCCGTCGCGGGGACCGGCGTGGCCGTGGCTGCCGTGGCAGTCGGCGCGCTGGCTGGCGCAAAGATCGTGTCCAGCGGTACCAGCGGCGGCGGGGCCGCGTTCCCCCAGCTCCAACCCTGGACGTCCCCCGGCTTGACCCGGTAGGTCGCGGCGCCCACCGGTGAGTAGGCCCACTTGCCGTCCTGCAGATGCCAGTACGACCAGGTGTCGGGCGACTCACAGAAGCAGTCGGTGGCGGCGCAGCCCTGGCCCGCGATGGAGCACACCGCCGCGCCCAGCGACGAGTAGGCGGCCTCCACCTCCAGGCCGGAGGACAAGAGGACGTCGAGCCCGGTCATCCCCTGCTTGTAGGGAACCGTGCGCACCTCGACCCGCTCGTCGTCTATGCGGACCACCAGGCCCACACGGTCGCCGGCGGCCGCCGCGGCGGGCGGGGCAGCCGGGGCTTTGGCCTCGCTCGTCAGGGAGAACGCGACGGCGGGCTGCATCTGCCCCTCGTGCTGGACGCCGTCCGGGTCGCTCACGGTCACCTGCAGCTCATAGGAGGCTGCTTCGCTCAGCTCCAGGGCGGCGGTAAAGACGCCCCGGCCGCGCACGACGGCGGTGCCGGTGATCCAGTCGCTGGCGCCTAGCGGGCGGTAGCTCACCTCCAGAAGCGCGTCACCATTGGCGTCAGAGCCAAAGGGTGCCACGAGGGTGAGGTCGCCATTGCGCTGGAGGAAGGGCTCCAGCGCGAGCAGGCGATCCGGGTCGGGCCCGGGCAAGAGCAACTCGAACGGGGCGAACGCCGCGGCAGGGGCCAAGGGGTAGTGCACGCCGAGGAGGGCCGGGATGGCCTGGCTGGTGGCCAGGGCGTCGTCGGCGGCGGGGCCGAAGGGCGAGTCCCACATCCACACAAAGGGCCCGTCGGCCTTCTGCAGGGCGGCCAGGGCGCCAAAGGGGCTCTGCCCGTTCACCTGCCAGTCGGGGGAGGCGGGGTCTTCGCCCACGGCCAGCAGCCCCTGGAGGGCGCCGGCCGTCGAGTTGGCGTTCTCCCAGCCGCCCTGCGTGTCCTGCGCCCCGCGCAGGTAGGCGACCCCGGCCGCCACGGCGGGGTCGGCGGCTGGCCGCTCGGCGGCGGCCAGCGCCTGGAGCGCTAGGCCCGTCGAGTCGGGCGCTGAGTAACCCCAGGCGTCGGTCCAGTTGCCCTCGGCGGTCTGTAGGCCGACCAGGGTCTCTACGGCGCCCTCGGGCACCGGGCCCCCGGCGGCCGCCAGGCCCAGGATGGCCCAGGCCTGCGCCCAGGTGTCGGCCGTGTCGGTGATGGTGCCAAAGGCCGACAGAGTCGGCGAGTACCACTCGCTGGCCAGCAGGTCCACAAGGTCGACTCCGCCGACGTCGCGCGGGTCGGCGCCGCCCGCTACCAGCGCCACCGTCACTTTGCCAGCCGCCGCGGGGCCGGTCTTGGCGTAGCCGCCGACAACGGCCTGGGTGACATAATCCATCGCAGACGCGCCTGTGGCGCCGACCCGGAGGAGGGCAGGGTCATAGCCGGCCGCGGCGAAGGCGAGGATGGCCTCGGCGGTGGCGCCGGCGTCCGGACCGGAGAAGCCGGCCCAGGCGCCGTCCGCATCCTGCCGAGCGGCGAGCCAGCTGAGCGCGCGCGCCACCCGGCCGTTCTGGCCCAGGGCGTACACGGGGCGCCCGCTCAGGCCCAGAAGGGCCTCGGCGGTGCTGTAGGCGTTGGCGTAGGCCCCGCCAATCTGCCCGCCCTCCTGTTGCAGCCCGGCCAGGGCGCTGAGGGGGTCTCCCTCCTCGCTGGCCCAGGAGGCTGCCACGGGCTCATAGCCCACCGCCTCGAGCGCCTGGATGACCCAGCCGGTCGTGTCGGCATTGAGCGGCTCCTCGTCCCAGGCGGGACGCCAGCCGCCGTTGGCCAGCTGCGTGGTGCGGAAATAGCCGCTGGCGCGTGCGACGACCTCGCTAGTGGGGGCCAGGTGCCCGCTGGCCAGCAGAGCGGTCAGGGCGCGGGCGGTCGTATCCGGGTCGCCGGACGCCCAGGAGCCGTCGTCCCCTTGCAGGCTCAACAGGTACTCGGCCGCCTTGGCGGGGACGGGCGCCCCGGCCGAGGCCAACCCGAGGAGGGCCCAGGCCTGGTTCACGTCCGAGGCCGCGCCGGAGGTGAACTCTTCCGCAGCGGCGGTGGCGTAGGCGCCGGTCTGGGCGTCATAGGTCTCGGCGAGCTCACCGAGGAGGTCCAGCCCGCCGACGTCGTGCGGGTCACCGCCCGCGGCAGAGACCGCCGCCAGGAGCAGCCCGGCCCGCGACGGGAAGAGGTACGCGGCGCCCGTGTGGCCCGCCTGGTGCGTATAGGCGGCCGCGTTGGCGGCCAGGTAGACGGCCATCCCGGGGAGCGCCGAGGTCTCACCGACAGAGGCGAGGGCCAGCACCGCCAGGGCGGTGCCGGTCGGGTCCGCAGCGCCGCTCGCGAACGAGTCGACGCCGCCCCCGTCGATCTGTTGGGTGGCCAGGTAGCCGGCGGCTCTGGCGATGGTGGCGCTCAGGTCCAGCGGCGCGGATTCCGGCCCCTGAGCCAGGGCGCCGAGCGGCGGAACCCCGGCGGAGCCAATCAGTAGCGCGATGACGAGTATCGCGCGGCAGGCGAGTGATCGATGCGTCATGATCATCCCAATCCTTCCAGGTGATGCGGCCCGACGCGGGCGGGCCGGCGTGGATGGCAACGCTCCGGCAGAACAAAAAGAGCCCTTCTCCGCGAGACCGTTCAGGTCACCCTGGTGCGGAGAAAGGCCCGACCACTCCTGGCCATGCCCTTCACACGCCACCTCCTTTCCGCGAAGGTTGTGTGGTCGGCAGCAGGGGCGGGCATCCTGGCTTCAGCGAGCGGTCTCGCTGCTACAGTTGCGGGACAGCGCCGGACTCTGACCGGCTTCCCCCGTGGCGCTCCGCACATCCGGGCTATGGAGCACCCCTGCTTGGGCCGATTCTTCAATTGTGCGAACAGCACCACTATAGCAGACGGGCCGCGCATGTCAAGCGTGGGCGCGCGATGCCCGTCGGTTCTGCGCACCGGGTGGCAGGGCCGATCTGCCTCTCTCGGGCGGCTGTGGTATAATCGGGGGCGGTGCCCGCCTAGGGGCAGCGGCGCGAGGTAGTGACTGCTTGCGCGCCACATCGATGGAACGGCCCCGCAAGCCTTGGAGACGAGCATGACAGTCAGGCTGAAGCAGATCCGCAATCTCTTGATCGATATGGACGGCGTCCTCTACCGTGGCCAGACGGCCCTGGCCGGAGCCGCCGAGCTCCTGGACTTTTTGCGCGAGCACGGCATCAACTATCTCATGGTCACCAACAACTCGACGCTGACGCCGGCCGAGTTCGTCAAGCGGTTGGGCGGCATGGGCATGCGGGTACGCGAGGAGGAGATCATGACCTCCGGCGTGGCTACCGCTGCCTACCTGGAGACGCTGGCGCCCAAGGGGGCCAAGGTCAACGTCGTGGGGGAGCCGGCGCTCTTTGAAGAGATCACCAAGCGCGGCTTTATCATCGGCGGGCGCGATAGCGACTTTGTGGTCTGCGGCTGGGACAAGGGCATCAGCTTTGAGAAGCTGCGCGTGGCCTGCCTGGCCATCCGCGATGGGGCCACCTTCATCGGCACCAACTCGGACAAGACCTACCCGCTCGAGCGTGACATCATCCCTGGCGCCGGAAGCATCCTGGCCGCGCTGATCGCCGCGACCGACGTCGACCCGATCGTGGTGGGCAAGCCCGAGCCGATCATGGTCGAGCAGTCATTGCGTATCCTGGGCGCGGCGGCTGAGGAGACGGCCATCCTCGGCGACCGTCTCGAGACCGACATCCTCGGTGGCGCCCGGGCCGGCATCGCCACGATCATGGTCTTGACCGGGATCTCGACCGCCGAGGAAGCGGCCGGCTACGAGGAGGCGCCGCCTGACCTGATCTACGACGACGTCCCCGCCCTGCTCGCCGCGTGGCAGCAGGCGCTCGACGGCCAACAGGACTAGGACCGTCCGAGCATCCCGCTGACCGTGAGGGGCGCGAGGGCAACCAAGGCCTTCGCGCCCTTTGTGAGTGGCCTGGCGCTGCTAGCAGGCCTCGGCAACGGCCAGCCCGGCGGGCTCGGCGGCTGGGAGGGCCCTCGTCCATGAGCAGATGCGCAGGCGCAGGGCCGAACGGCGCTCCCCGAGCGTCTCTACGGTGGCAAAGTGCGGCACCACCCCCAGGTCGAGGCCGTCGAGCGCCACAAAGGTGCGCGCCACCGCCACGGCCTTGATGGCCTGGTTCACGGCCCCGGCGCCGATCGCCTCCATCTCGGCCTCCCCTTCCTGGCGCACCCGCCAGGCGATTGCCCCGGCCAGGGCGGTGGTGCTGGACGTACTGGCCACGCGCATGATCTCCATCGCTAACCTCCTCACTGTGAGCGGCCGGCGAGACGCTCTGCCGCCCTCTGGGGTCAGTGTGCGCGCCAGGGGTTACAGAGAGGTAACCGTTTCGTTGCGTTTGGGGCACAGAAGCGCGCCCGGCGCGTGGCGACGGGAGACGCCCGTCCTGGCGACGGCCGCCCAGCTGGCCGGGGCCTGCCATCCGTTACTGGTACGGCCTTTCCTGCCGCCCGCCAGGGCGGGTCTCATCTGACTGTGAGGGCACCATGTCCGCATCCCACGAGCCGACCGACCGCGTTCTGCCGGGCCTGCTGACCGCCGATCTCCCCGGCACCGGCGGGCAGGTTCGCGTGCGGCCCAAGGACTTTTCCGTCGAGGAGATCCCCCTCTACGAGCCCTCCGGCCGGGGAGCGCACACCTTCTTTCAGATCGAGAAGCGCGGCATCGATACTCCGCGCGCCATCCGCCTTCTGGCCGAGGCGCTTCGGGTGCCCGCGGCGGCCTTCTCCTTCGCGGGGCTCAAGGACGCCCAGGCGGTGGCCCGCCAGATTCTCTCGATCGAGGGTCTGCCGCCCGAGCGCGTCCTGCGCGCCCGGGTCGTGGGGGTGCGGGTACTGTGGGCGCGCCGGCACCCCAAGCGGCTTCAGATCGGCGAGCTGCGCGGGAATCGCTTCGCCATCCGCATCCGCGGGGTCCTCCCGGGCGCCCTCGAGCGGGCCAACGCCATCCTCGAAGTCCTGGCCAGGCGTGGGATGCCGAACGGGTTCGGGGCGCAGCGCTTCGGCTACAGGCAGGCCAACCACCTGCTGGGGCAGGCTATGGTCCGCCGCGACTGGGCGGCCTTCTGCGAGGTCCTCCTCGGCCGGCCGGCGCCCGACGAACCCGACGCGTCTCGCCGCGCGCGGGAGGCCTATCAGGCCGGCGACCTGCGCAGCGCCCAGGCCCTTTGGCCGCCCGCCCTCCGCGAGGAGCGCGCCGTACTGCGGGCGCTGGGCGCCGGGGCACCTCCCGCGGAGGCCGCGCTCCGCCTGCCCCAGGGCGTGCGACGCCTGTACGGCGCTGCCTACCAGTCCTACCTGTTCAACCGTTTGCTGAGCGAGCGCCTGCCAACCATCGACCGTCTGGAGACCGGGGATCTGGCCATCATCCATGCCAGCGATGCGTTCTTCCTGGTGGAGGACGCCGCGCGCGAGCAGGAGCGGGCCGAGCGCCTCGAGATCAGCCCCAGCGGGCCGCTCTACGGCTTCAAGGTGCGCCTGGCCCGCGAGGCCGTCGGCGACCGGGAGCATGGATTACTGCGGGCAGAAGGGATCACGCGGGGCGATTTCCGCGGCGTTCCCGGTGCCTACCTGGTGGGTGAGCGACGCGCCTTCCGGGTGCCGCTCGAGGGCCTGGCCGTCCGCCAGGAGGGCGACGATCTCCTGCTCCGCTTTGCGCTGCCCCGCGGCGCCTACGCCACCAGCCTCCTGCGCGAGGTGATCAAGAGGGAGGTGGCCTGAGGCCGCGCATCCTGCAAACCAAGACGCCGCCCTCTGGGCATCCATGCTGTAGAGGGTATAGATGACTCGCCATTACTATTTCAGCAGAGTCCGGCGTGTTTCAGTTGTTCGCGATCCTGCGATAAGGGGTGGTCATATCTCGGTCCCATGGGCAGACTTTAGTCTGCTCGTTTTTTTTGCACGTGAAACGCAAGGGGGCATCGCCCTGCAAAGAGCGGACCGTCACTTCCGCAGTTCTCGGGACGTGTGACGCTCCGGCTTGCGGTTGAGAAAGGCGAAGGATATGATAGCCGCCTGAATTCGGTAGGCAGCAGGAGGGAACAGGCTCATTTCCACGGCCCCTGCTTTTCTGATCCTAAATGTGCCTTTTAGCTTTCCCTGTGCTTGCGTTTGCGGCGGCGCCCATCGAAAGCCTGACGCGTGCCTGGTGTTTCGCCGATATGGCTGTTTCTGCCGGCTAACATGTATCTTGGTGCAAGAAAGAATGGTGTTGGCGTTCCTCGTTTTTGAGGGCGTTAGTGCCGGGCTTGATATT
>JAAZBY010000220.1 GCA_012513595.1 Chloroflexota bacterium | reverse complement strand
TGGATGTAGCCGTCGGCGGAGAGGGCCTTGTCCACCTCAAAGTGGTCGCCCCAGCAGGCCAGCTCCAGGCCGTCGTAGCCCCAGGCAGAGGCCTTCTTGGCCACGGTCTCCAGGGTCAGGTCCGCCCACTGTCCGGTAAAGAGAGTGACTGGTCTCGCCATGTGACCTTGCTCCTTTGTGCTGCTATGCTTCGGCGATACGACGTTGTCTCGCAGAGTCGCTAGATGCTAAAAACAGCCGGCGTCCACTTGTCCGTGCTCCGAGAGCTTTCCACGGCCTTGTTGATAAAGAAGACGCCGCGCGCGCCATCCACGACGGTCGGGAAGTCCAGCATGACGTCGGACGGCTCGATGCCAAGCATCTTGGCGCGGATCGTATCGGTAAAGTTGCGGTACAGGTTGCCAAAGGCCTCCAGGAAGGCCTCGGGGTGGCCGGCGGGCAGGCGATGGTTGGCCTTGGCCACGGCGCTGTTGTAGTCGTTGCCCGGCTTGTAGATCTGGGTGGGCTGGTCCGCATGGATGACGTAGAGGAAGTTGGGCTCCTCTTGCACCCACTCGAGGCCGCCCTTGGTGCCCCACACGCGGATGCGCAGGCTGTTCTCCTGCCCGGTGGCGATCTGCGAGGCCGTCAAGATGCCGCGGGCGCCGCCCTGGAAGCGCAGCAGGATGTCTCCGTTGTCATCGAGCAGGCGGCCGGGGGCAAAGGTGGTCAGGTCGGCGCAGATCGACTCCAGCTCTAGCCCGGTGATGTAGGTCATCAGCTGCTCGCAGTGGGAGCCGATGTCACCGATGCAGCCCGAGATGCCGGAGCGGGCCGGGTCGGTGCGCCAGGCGGCCTGCTTCTGGCCGTCGGTCTCGATCCGCTCAGACAGCCAGCCCTGCGGGTACTCGACGATGACCTTGCGCAGGGTGCCCAGGACGCCGGTCTGCACCAGGTGCCGGGCCTGCTTGACCATCGGGTACCCGGAATAGTTGTAGGTCACCAGAAAGACGACGTCCTTCTCACGCACGAGGCGCACCAGGTCGGTAGCCTGTTCCATGGTGTGCACCATCGGCTTGTCGCAGGCGACGTGAAAGCCGGCCTCGACAAAGCCCTTGGCCACCGGGTAGTGCATGTGGTTGGGGGTGACGACGGAGACAAAGTCGATGCGCTCATCCTCGGGGAGGGCGCTCTCCCCGGCGATCATCTCCTGCCAGGTGCCATAGACCCGCGGGACATAGAGGTCCCGCCCGGAGGCCCGGCTCTTCTCCGGAGTTGAGGAAAAGGCGCCGGCCACGAGCTCGACGCTCCCTTCTAGCATGGCGGCCCGGCGGTGTGCGGCACCGATGAACGCGTCGCGGCCGCCGCCCACCATGCCCATGCGCAGCTTGCGCGGAAAGAAAGCCTCTTCGCTTTTCCCACTGACCATGTCGATCCTCCTGTGATGTGGCCGATGCGCTCAGTCCATGCTCGGTCGCGACGGGGCCATTGTGCACGGCGGGGGGAGGGGTGTCAAGCACCCGGAGGAACGGAAAGGCCGGGCGGGGCTGCTCGCAGCCCCGCCCGGCCTTAGGTCCTTGCTGCCCGGCCCTACACCAGCGCCCCGTCGGCGCGCAGGGCCTCCTGGAGCGCCCGGACGTCCAGCGCCGCCGGGTCGACGCCGGCGGCCACGGCCAGGGCCGCGGCGGTGCCGGCAGCCTGCCCGATGGCCATGCAGGTGCCCATCACCCGCGCCCCGGCCATCCCCTCATGGGTGGCCGAGATGCAGCGCCCCGAGGCCAACAGGTTCGGCACCCCCACCGAAAGGAGGCTGCGGTAGGGGATGTCGTACCAGTCCCCCTTGGGCGGGTAGAGCTCGGCGCGCGATCGCATCCTGTCGTGCTCGGCGGCCCAGAAGGGGCAGTCGGCGCCCTTGGGGCACTCGACCGTGCAGAGGTGCACTGGGTAGGTGTTGCCCAGCGGGCAGTGGATGTCGATCCACCAGGAGCCGCGGGCGATGGCGTCGTCGCACTTGGCCCCGCGGTGCACGTCATCGCCCGTGAGGGCGTAGGGGCCCACGATCTGGCGGCTCTCGCGGGGGCCCACCTGGGGCGAAGTCTGCTGGATGTAGGCGTCCTGGAACTCGGGCGCCGTGGCGCGCAGGTAGCGCAGGAGCGCCCACACGTCGCGGCGGATGGCCGTCTCAGCACGGGTCATGTCGGCCGCGTCGGTCGAGTCGCCGCTAAAGCGGGTCATGTTGGCGGAGGTGTGGTCCTTGTGATGGGCGTTGGCGTTCAGGAATCCGGGGTTGTAGAAGCGGAAGCGCCCGTCCTCCATCTCCCGCTCGATCTGCAGGCGCAGCTCACGCTGGCGCTCGTCAGAGAGTGGCGCGAACCCGGCCAGGTGGAAGAAGGAGCCCATCGACTCTCCCCGGCCGTCAAAGGCGCGCCCCTGGGTGGTGGGCGCCCCGGCGCGCGCCGCCACGTCGGCGTCGCCGGTGGCGTCGATAAAGATGCGCCCGGCCACCGCCTGGCGCGCCGACTTGCTCTCCACCACGACAGCGGCGATCCGCTCTCCCTCCATGATCACCGAGGAGATCATGGCATGCAGCATGAGGTGCACGCCGGCCTCCTGGCACATCTCGTCGATGACCAGCTTGAGCGCCTCCGCGTCAAAGCGCACGCCCCATTCGCCGAGGGCCTCCTCCCAGGTAGGGGCGCAGCCCAGGGCGTGCATGCGTTCGGTGGCCTCCTTGAGGATCCCCTCCACGATGGGCGTGTGGCTCTCGGACGCCGTATGGCCAAGGATGGGGGCCACCAGCCCGGCCGTCGCCAGGCCCCCCATAAAGCCGTAGCGCTCGATGAGCACCGTGCGGGCGCCGTGCCGCGCCGCGGCGATGGCCGCCGGGAAGCCCCCCGGCCCCCCGCCACAGACGACCACATCCGCCTCGACGACGACGGGGACCTCGCGTGCAGGTTCGGTCACAGTGCGCATGGCTGGCTCCCTCCTAGGAAGTGGTATCTGTCTGCGAGCGGCCCGCGCGGGCCGGCCGGCGGCGCGGGCACTACTGCCCGCTGGCCTCGTAGACGGAGCGCGTCCAGCGTTCCAGGGTGTCCATCGCCTCCGAAAAGGAGCGGCCGGTGGCCTGGACGCCGGGCAGGTCGACGAACCCCTCGGGGGCGACGCCGTCCTCCTCGTAGGCCTCGCGAAAGTAGGGCACCTGCAACAGCCGATCGAGGACCTCTGCCGGCACCGGCTCGCCGATGCGCGGGGCCAGGGGCCGCTCGCAGTAGAGCTCCAGGAAAGAGGCCAGGATGTTGGGGAAGATGGTCAGCACCAGCGCCCCGCCGGCCAGCTGCTCGAGGTGCCAGATGCGGGTCTCTGCGTCGACCGTGGGGCCCAGCCGCATCGAGGCGCACAGCAGGCGCGCCTCATAGCCGCGCTCGCGGTAGATGGCGTAGGCCTGGCGGGCGATGGCCACGCCGGCCCAGCGCAGGTCCGCCTCACTGAGGGCCAGGCCGCGCTCGGCCGCCTCCTGCCGGAAGCGGGGCACGTCCTCCATGCGGCCCAGCATGAGCGCCGCGCAGCAGCGGGCGCCGTGCAGGTCACGCCCGGCGGCGCGCGCCTCATCAAAGCCCTGCTGTGCCGCCTCGGCCACGGCCACCAGCTGCGCCACCGAGAAGCAGAGGGTGGCGGTGGTGGCGATCCCCTGGGCCGACAGGACGCGCAGGCCGGCGATCCCCTCGCGCGTGGCCGGCATCTTGATCATCACGTTGGGCGAGAGGGCGTGCAGCCGGCGCGCCTGCGCCAGCATCGTCTCGGTATCGGTCAGGGCGCGCGGGTCCACCTGGGCACAGATGTGCCCGTACTGCCCGTCCGACTCTTCGTAGAGGAGCAGGAGGCGCTCGGCGCCGGCGCGGCAGACCTCGCCGTACACCCGCCAGAGGTGCTCGCGCGCGTCGGCGCAGCCCCGCGCCGCCTCACGCGCGACGCCCTCCCAATGCGGAAGGTCCGCCTGGACGGCCTGCCAGGCCAGCGGGGGGTTGGTGGTAGCGCCGCGCACGAGGCCCTCCGCGGGGCGATCGGGGTCCCAGAGGCGCTGCAGCTCCCCGCTCAGGGTCGCGGCGACGTCCGCGGCTCCGAGGACCTCGGCGCGCCAGCGGGCATACACCAGGGGTGACGAATCCCACCAGATCTCGGTATCCGTGTGCAGCCGGGCCAGTCGCTCGACCGCCGATAGCCTTTCGCTCATAACCTCCCTTTCCGGATCGTCACGGCCGAACCGTCAGGCGCGCACGTGCCAGTCTCCCTCGACGACCCATTTGTAAGTGGTCAGGGCTTGGGCGCCGACGGGGCCGCGGGCGTGTAGCTTCTGGGTGCTGATGGCCACCTCGGCCCCCAGCCCGAACTGCCCGCCGTCGTTGAAGCGGGTCGAGGCGTTCACAAAGACCGCCGAAGAGTCCACCTCGCTCACGAACCGCGTCGCGTGGGCATAGTCGTTGGTCAGGATGGCGTCAGAGTGATGGGTGGAGTAGCGCGCGATATGCGCGACCGCCTCATCGAGCGAGTCGACCACCCGCACCGAGAGGACCAGGGCCAGGAACTCCTGGCCATAGTCATCGGGCCCGGCAGCCTTGACCAGCGCCGGGTCGATGCCTGCTGCGCCGCGCAGGGCCTCCAGCGTGGCCTGGTCCCCGCGCACCTCGACGCCGGCGGCGTTCAGCGCCGCCACCACTGCCGGCATGAACTCGGCCGCCACCGCGCGGTGCACCAGGAGCGTCTCCACGGCGTTACACACCGAGGGCGCCTGAATCTTGGCGTTCATGATCAGCGGGATGGCCTTCCCAAGGTCGGCCGAGGCGTCGACGTAGATATGGCACACGCCGATGCCACCATAGATCACCGGCATGCGGGCGTGCTCTTTGACCAGCGCCTGCAGGCCGGGCCCGCCGCGGGGGATGACCAGGTCGATGACATCGTCCATCGCCAGGAGGGCGGGCACCAGCGACCGCTCGGTAGAGGCGATCAGCTGGACGGCATCAGCCGGCAGGCCGGCAGCCGCGCAGGCCTCGCGGACCATATCGGCCAGGACGATGTTGGTGCGCAGGCTCTCACGCCCGCCGCGCATGATGGCGGCGTTGCCCGTCTTGATGGCCAGGGCGCTGATGTCGATGGTCACGTTGGGGCGCGACTCAAAGATGACGCCCAGCACCCCCAACGGCACGCGCCGTTTGGCGATGCGCAGGCCGTTCGGCAGGGTGCGCCCGTCAAAGACCTCGCCAAGCGTGTCGGGCAGGGCGGCCACGTCGCGGCAGCCCTGGGCCATGCCGGCCACCTTGGCCGGCGTCAGCGTGGCGCGGTCCAGGAGGGGCGCGGCCACCTGGGCGGCGCGGGCCTCGTCCAGGTCGGCCCGGTTGGCCGCCCACAGCGCTTCGCCGGCCGCCTCCAGGCGGCGGGCGATCTCTTCCAGCGCCGCGTCGCGCGCCAGGCTGGGGCAGAGCGCCAGGGCGTGCCCCGCCTGCAGGGCTTGCTGCCCGATGTCCTTCAGGTTTACCACGTCTATGTCTCCCCCTGTGCCGGTCTCTGGCCGCCGGGCCTCGGCAGCCGAGGGGCGGCCGAGAGCGGCCCGCGAACGGGCGCGTGCGACCTCAGCCGCCGCGCAACACCACCAGGTTGTTCCGGTGGATGAACTCCGGCCCATAGTCAAAGCCCAGCACGTCGACGATGTCTTGCGAGTGCTGGCCCAGGATGCGCCGCAGGTCGGCGGCGGAATAGTTGCACAGGCCGCGGGCGATCTCCTGATCCCCCGCCGTGCGCACGCTGACGAGGGCGCCCCGCTCAAAGGTACCCGCCACCTGGGCGATGCCCACCGGCAGCAGGCTCTTCCCCGCGGTGAGGACGGCCCGGGCGGCGCCCTCGTCCACCAGGACGCTGCCCGAGGTGACCGTCTGGGTCAGAAGCCAGCGTTTGCGCCCCTCGGCGCGGCTCACCAGGGCGGGGAAGTGCGTGGCCGGGCCGCGCCCCTCCCAGATGTCGAGGAGGGCGCCCTCTCGCCCGCCGTTGGCGATGATCACCTCGGCGCCGCCGCGCGTGGCGATGTCGGCCGCGGCGATCTTGGTCACCATGCCGCCCGTCCCCAAGCCAGACTGGCTGCCGCCGGCCAAGTCGTAGATGCTCTGGTCGATCCGTTCGACCCGTTCGATGATGCGGGCCGTCGGGTCGAGCGCGGGGTCGGCGGTAAAGAGCCCGTCGGTATCGGTGAGGAGGACGAGCAGGTCGGCCTCGATGAGGTTGGCCACCAGGGCAGAGAGGTTGTCGTTATCCCCCACCTTGATCTCGTCGGTGGCCACGGCGTCGTTCTCGTTCACCACCGGCACGATGTCGCGCTGGATAAGGCTCTCGAACGTGTCGCGCACGGTGATGTAGCGCTTGCGGTCGTCGACGTCCTCGCGGGTGAGGAGCACCTGCGCCACGACGATGTCGTAGAGGTCGAAATACTGCTCCCACAGGTGCATCAGGCGGCCCTGGCCGACGGCGGCCAGCATCTGCTTGAAGGGGATGGTCTTGTCTTCCCGGGGGTAGCCCAGCCGCTCACGGCCGGCCTGCTGCGCCCCGGAAGAGACGACCACCACGTCGGCGCCGAGGTCGCGCAGGGCGGCCACCTGGCGCACCAGGTCGACCATGCGCGGCGGGCAGAGCCGGCCGGAGGAAGCGGTCAGGGTGGAGGTGCCGACCTTGACGACGACGCGGCGCCACCGGGCCGCCGGGTGGCCGGGCTGAAGGGAGGGATCCTTGGTCACTGGTCTGCCTCGTGGGTGCTGGGAATAGGATGGGATTATAGCACGGGCCGGCGGGGGGCACCAAGGGCGCGCGGGGGGTGCGGGGCCGCGGGGCCGCGTTTGACCGGGCGCCCCTCGGGTTCTAGAATCTCTTACCGGGCGGGCCGGGCGCTGTTCCTGGCCGCGCCCGCCGTGGGCCTGCCCCTAGCGAAAGGACCCTGTACGCCTTATGACCACCGCACAGTCTGAGCGCCCGGAGACCGTCATGGTCGTCGGCGCCCACCCCGACGACCCCGAGTTCGGCTGCGCCGCCACCATCGCCAAGTGGGCCAAGGACGGCCGCCTCATCGACTATGTCCTCCTCACCAGCGGAGACAAGGGCTCCCACGACCCCGGCGTTCGCCCCGGGCAGCTGGCCG
>JAAZBY010000019.1 GCA_012513595.1 Chloroflexota bacterium | reverse complement strand
CGAGCCAGGTGTACAGCGCCTCGCGCTTCTCCGGGGTGTCTTCCCAGTAGGGCTCCATCTGCACGCCGACGTACCTGCCCGACATGCTGTAGCCGTCGACGTTCAGCGGCAGGCCGTCGTCCCACATCTCGTGGGTGATCGCGCTGCCCGCCGGGATGTTCTCATAGATCCAGCGGGAGGCCGCCACCCGCGTGACGGGGCGCGTGTAGATGCTGATAAAGGCGAGCGCCCAGACCGCTGTGCCGAGCACCACGGCAAGGCCCGCGCCCCCGGCCACCGCAGTCTTGAGCCGGCGCCGGCGCGCCGCCCCGCGGGCCAGCTCCCAGGCCCGCCAAAGCCCATAGGCCGCGATGAGGGCCATGGTCGGGTAGATGGGCAGCAGGTAGCGCACCGTCTTGACGAACTGCACGCTCTGGTAAAAGAAGGTGAAGGTCATCCAGGCCCAGGGTAACAGGTGCTGCCAGCGCCCCTTGGCCATCTCGTAGGCCTGCAGGGCCCAGGCGGCCCACACCGCGAGGCCCAGCGGCAACCCCAGGCCCCACAGCACCAGGTTCTTGAACGCGTACCAGACGGGCTCGCGGCCGGTCCACTGGTGGCTGGGGGGATAGTCCGCCTCACCGGTGACCAGTCGCTGGATGCCGTCCATATCCAGCTGCCAGGCCGGGTTCAGCCGCAGCCCGAAAAAGCCCGGCCCCATGAAGGCCTGCGGCTGCACTACCCGGAAGGTCAGCGCCGCAACCACGAGGATGACGCCCAGGGCCAGCGCCGCGGGGATGGCGCGGACGATGAGATCGTCGACGGCCTGGCGCTCTTCGCCGGGCGCGGCGGGCTCCACGCGGAACGCCAGCGTGACCCTGCCCACTCGCCGTATCCAGCCCAGCGGTGCGGCCGCCACGCCGCCCGGCGCGCCCCGCCAGGCCGCCAGGGTCCGCTGGATCAGTGCCAACCCGATCACGCCGAGGAAGGACAAAACGCTGATCTTGGCCGAGACGGCCAGCCCAAAGGCCACCCCCAGGGCCACGATGCTGCCCCAGCCCTTCCCCTGCGCCACGCGCACCGCCAGGTAGAGGGCCAGCGTCACGTAGAACGTCGTGGTCGGGTCCACGGTGAAAAAGTGCGCATGCTGCATCGGTAACACGCTGAGGCTCAGGAGGAGCGCCCCCAGGAGGCCCACTCGTCGGTCATACAGGCGCCGGCCGATCAGGAACACCAGCAGGATGGAGAGCAGGTCCATGATCCCCGACATGGCCCGCCCGGCCAGGTACACGCCGCCATAACCGGTGTGCCCGGTCAGTTCCCCAAGCGCCTTGGCCACGATCACCGGAGACAGCCCATAGACGTAGGACCCGTAGCCGTGGTTGTAGGGGTTCAGGGGGTTGGCGGCCGTGTCCCAGTACTGGCCGAGCGAATCGGGCCAGGAGAGGCTATCGGTCACCATGGTCAGAAAGCGCTCGTCGGGGTGCAGGTGCTGGCCCTCGTCCCAGTCCAAACCGGTGAAGCGCAGGATGCCGCCGATGAGCAGGATGCCGACCAGCAGTGCGAGGGTCAGCCGTCCGTCGCGGCGCGCGCCTGACGGTCGTGGAGTTGGTGGGGTGCGGTCCTGCGATGCAGAAGTCATGTCGGTATCTCTACCTTGCTCCATAGAAAGCCAGGAAGACGATGTAGCCGTCCCAGTCACGATGTTGGACAAAGACGCCCCCGGGGAACGCCTCGCGCAGCAGGCGCTGGGTGGCCGAGTCGCTCGGGTGCACGATCACCAGGGCCCGCTCAACGCTCAGGGGCGGCTGGCCCGGGGCCAGCGCCGGCACGTCGTGCCAGCCGGCAGCGTCGCGCGAGAGCTGGGCGCGCACGGCGTTGCCGTCGTACCAGTGGGGCCAGGCCACTGAGTATGCCTCCCCCTCGGCATAGTCGTCGATGACGCGGGCCATCTCGCGCGAAAGGGGATAGTTGTGGCGCGGCTGGCTCAGGCGAAAGTCCTGAAAGACCGTGTAGCCCGTCGCCCGCGCCTCGGCCGCCAGCCCGCCCAACAGGCCCAGGCCGAGCAGCGCGCCGAGCATGTACGCGGGCAGACCTCCCCACCCCTGGCGCCCTTCTGCGACGGCTCGCTCGCCAAGTTGCAGCGCGGCGGCGGTTCGTTCCCACAGCGCTCCCAGCCCGGCCCCCGCCAAGAGCATGGCCGGCGGCAGCGCGCCGAGGGCCCGGAAGGCGTTGGGCACCTCCTGCGGGAAGGCGAGCGACAGCGCCGTCGGGAGCAGGCCGATCCCGAGCGTCGTCAGGACCGTCAGATTGTAGCCGCTGCGCCAGCGGCGGGCCACCAGCGCGCCCCCCAGCGCCGCAAGCACCGCCGTCAGGTAGCCCAGCTCGCGCAGAAACGGCACGTTGGTCGTGTACACCGCGTCGCCCTGGTAATGGAACATCAACAGGGCCCGCCAGGCGTTGCCCAGCGCCACGCGCAGGAGATCGGCAGGCAGTGCCTTCTCCAGGCCAGTGACGCGCGTGGCCGCGCGATAAACGTACATGCGCGGCTCATCCCAGGCGTAGCGCGCCAGCGGCGTAAAGGCCACCAGCGCCGCCACGGCCCACAGAATCAGGTTGGCGCGGTTGGCCCGGAGGCCGGCCCCCCGCCTGAGGAGCTCCTCAGCCACGAGCAGAACGGCCATGGCCAGGGGCACCGCCGCAGAGGCGTTGTACGTATGCATCCCCAGCCCGAGCGCCAGCCCGGCCAGGAGGAACTCCCAGCGGCGGCCACGCCGCAGACCCCGCGCCAGCCACAGCCAGGCCAGCATCATCAGCGGCAGCTCGGTGCCCGCGCGCAGCCCCGACCGGCTACAGATGACGTGCCAATGGCTGATGCTGAGGAGCAGTGCCGCGCACACACCGGCTCGCCGGCCGAACAGCTCGGCGCCCAGCAGGTAGATGATCGGCAGGCAGGCCAGCCCCACCAACGCCGACGCGAGTTTGATGGTCGTGTGGCTCAGGCCGAACAGCCGTGCCAGGGGCGCGGCCAGGTAGAAAAAGAGCCCCTCGCGCCCCGGGTGTGACGGAAAGAAGATCGGGTACTCGCCGTCCAGGATGGTACGGATATTGTTGTACACGTGCGGGACGTCGGTGCCCATCTCGGCGGGGATCTCGCTCAGCAGGTAGAGGCGCAGGAAAGCCCCCGCAGCCAGCGCCACCCCCACTCCCAGCCACGCGTCCCTGGAGCGCCCGCCCGGCGCGCCCTCGTCCGCATCCCGGCTGCCCATGGGTCGCCCGGCCAGCCAGGCCCGCGCGCCCGCCGGCAGGCTCGCCGCGACCAAGACCGCGATGGAGGCCAGCCACAGGCCGGTGCCGAGGGGGCGGAAGCGATTGCCGCCCAGGAGGCCAAACGCGGCGGCAGCCAGACCCAGGGCCAGGGTGAGGTACACGGCCAGGCGGCCCGGCTCTGGGGCAGGAAGGGCCGCCGCAGCCGGCGCCTCGTCTGTGCTCGCCGGCTGGCTGCCGGCAAAGACGAGCATCGCCAGACCGTAGCACAGCGCCGCGGCCGCCGGGGCGGTCCTCGCGTCCAGCAGCCGCTGGGCCACCAGGCCGAGGCTCAGGGCACCCGCGGCGCCGCACACACTCCCCAGGTCGCCGCGCAGCCAGGGGCTGGCGTTGTGCGCCGGCCGCCACCAGGACGGGCCCGTGGTTTGCTGCGTCGTCCTCATCGCTCCGCCTGCCCGCACGGGCGCCCCCGGCTAGAGCCGGCGGGCCCGCAGCGTCACGTTGACGAACGTCTCCTTCTTCGCCAGGCGCTCCTCGTTCAGGTTCAGGCGGTCGAACCAGTCCAGGACGGCCAGCGCCCAGTTGATGGGGTTCCAGGGGCTGCCGCTGTTGTCCTCCCCACTGAACCGGTGCGTAGAGCGGCTGATGAACCCAGGAAGGAGGTCGCGCTCGACCAGTTCCTTGCCCACCGTGTACACGATGGTCTGCGTCGCCGGGAAGCAGTAATGCGTCAGCTCTTCGACAGTCTCGACGGCGAACCCCGCTCCGGCCACCAGTGCCACCAGATCGTCGCGTTCGTAGAGCCTTTGGTGGTTGGCCCAGATGCCGGCAAAGGGCCCGCGGCGGATCGGCCGACGGAACACCCCCTCGGCAACCCGGTTGATCGGGTCATACCAGTAGGGGTAGCGGGCGTTGGGCACCGTGATGGCCAGGATGCCCCCCGGCCGCATCACCCGGTGCACCTCGGCCAGCCCGCGGGCGTCGTCATCGAGGTGCTCCAACACCTCTGACATGATCACCCGGTCCATGCTCCCCGCCGCAAAGGGCAGCCGGTGGATGTCCCCGCGCACCACGGTGGCCGTGGGCGGCAGGTGCGTCCGCGCAAAACGCAACACCCGCGGCGTATAGTCGATGCCGAACAGCCGGCAGCCGGGGTAGAGCGCCGCGATGACCTTCAGGTAAAAGCCCATCCCCGTGCCACAGTCAAAGACGGTCTGCCCGGGCGAAAGATCGAGGTACTCCACCACGCGCCGCACCCGGCGACGATAGGCCACGTCCGACTCGTTGCGCAGCAGACGGTCAAGGGCGGCCTGTTGGGTCGGCGTCAGAACAGACGGAGCAGTCACGCGTGCGGTTCTCCTCGGGGTGGGCGCGCTACGAGCGCACCAGCCGCTCGAACAGGGCCTCATAGTCGACGATCGACTTGGCCGTGTTGAACACGCCGGTGATCTGCTCGTACGAGCGCTGGGAGGCGGCGGGG
>JAAZBY010000018.1 GCA_012513595.1 Chloroflexota bacterium | reverse complement strand
GATAGAACATCCCCGCTGGCACGATCTCGACCGAGAGCAGACGCCCGGCGAGTTCCTCCTGGGCCGCCTTGCTGGCCTCGGCCGCCGCGCGCTGCGCCTCATCGTGATAGTGGATGATCGAGGCGTACTGCAGCATCGCCCCCGGCACACGCCCGGCCCCTGAATCCTAGTAGACCCGCAACAGGTCCTCATAGCTGATGACCGTCGGGTCGAACGTGATCTCGATTGTCTCCGAGTGGTCTCCGATGCGCTGGTAGGTGGGGTTCAGGCTAGCGCCGCCGGCATAGCCCACCCGCGTGCTCATCACGCCCTGCAGACTCCCGAACTGGGAGTCAGGTCCCCAGAATCAACCCAGCGAAAAAGTAGCATTGGCCGTCTGGGCCGGCACGGCCTGGTCGAGAGCGGGCAGGCTCGGCGCCGCCTGTGCCTCAGCCGGGGCCTCGGCAAGGACCGCCGGGGGCGTGTCCGCGCTCTTTCTGAACCGGTTCACCCACCACATGCTGCTGCCTCCAATCAACACGAGTGCCGCCAGCCCCACCCACAGGGACCGGCGCCAGAACCTGGCCCGTGCCATCTTTGCCTCCTGAAAGCGGAGAATGTTTATCCGCTAACACTGATTATAGCACAGATGCGCCGCGCTGCCAAGCACCTCATGCCGCCACAAGGGCGGCCTCGGACCCGCACTTACGGGCCAGCCCGGGCATCACCAGGGCGATCTCGCCAATGGCACCTGAGAATTATTGATATTGCTATTGAATTTCCTGATTTACCTATTGACAAAATTGACCTCCTGGTGTATAATCTGGCTGCGAGTGTGAGGAGTCGGTAGTCCGGCCGCTGGCCGGAAGGAGCACTGTCATGAGCAGCAACAGCATGGCCTTTGGGCTGTACCGTCCGATGGTCGCCGCTACCCCGCGTGCCGAGCGCCCCGCAGCGCAGCCCGCTCGCAGCCGCAGAACCCTGGCGCGCCGCTTTCTGATGTCCATGCTGGCCACCGCCGAGCGCAGCCCGCTGATGGGCATCTATGTGGCCAGCAACGGCGATCGCGCCTGACAACCGAACCCCGGCAACGCCGCCAACAGACACAAAGCGTCGGGACTGCTACCAGTCCCGACGCTTGTTGTCTCGTTCGCGCCCGCGCTCTAGTCGCGAAACGCCATGCTGGTGGGCGGCGTCGCCTTCTCCAGCACCAGCACCCAGTCCTTCATCACCGGGTTGATCGGCATCTGCCAGCGCTCGTGGCCCGTCACGGTGCCGAGCGCGTGCTCCGCCCCGCTCTGCGGGTCAAAGAAGAACGCGCGATAGGTGACCTCCGGCTCGAGCCCCACCACGTGGATGGGCTTTCCCCACGGGGTCACGCCCTTGGGCAGGTAGAACACGCGCACCTGGCCGGGGATGCCGGCCGCGTAGGGCAGGTAATAGTTGTCGCCGGTGGCCGCCGGGTCCACCCACTCCTGGTGCGGCTCGAACTCCCACCAGGGGTAGCGCCGCAGCAGCTTGGCGCCCAGCCCCACGGCCGTCGAGCCGGGCAGTTGGTAGGCCTCCGTCCAGGGTGTATCGCCCCACGAGGCGCCGTGCGGAGATGGGCCATACGGCTGGTCCGCGCGGTTGAGCTGCCAGATGCCGTTGGCGCCATAGGTGTAGCCCGCGCCGCCGCACAGCATCACCGTCCAGTAGGCCATGCGCTGCACCTCTTGGCGGCTGCCCTCCAGGATGCCCTCATAGTTTACTTCGCCTTCGACGGCCGGCTTGGCCGGCACGCGGGCGTACTCGGCGCGCACCACGTTGACCGTGTTCGGAATGCTCTCAAAGCCGCCGTGCCCGGTCTGCAGGTGCTGGAAATCGAACAGCGTCTCGCCGGTGACCGGGTCCTGTGGGCGCGTGCCCTGGTGCGCGGTCATCGGGTGGTGGTAAGGATCGATGCTGGCGACGTACCGCCCCACCTCGACCCAGTCGCGCTGCTGCGCCTTTTGCGCCGCCTGTTTGTCCTCGGCCAGGTAATAGGGCATATCCCACTCGCCGGCCAGGCACCAGATCACCGGGTAGGCGCCGTAACGCGCTACCAGGTTGCGCCAGTGCTGCTTGGCCTTCTTGAGCCCCAGCCATGGCAGATGGTAGCCCCAGCAGCCCACCAGGAAGGGGACCAACCCGGCGTGCACCAGCCAGTTCATCCGCAGGTCGGCTGCGTCAAAGTAGGCCGGACGGATGCGCGCATAGTCCGGCTCCCAGGGGTGGCCGGCCTCGTTGAACCCGCGCCGGTCGAACGCCGGCATATCGGGATAGAGGCCCGCCACGATCTGCACCAACGTAAAGCCCTTGGCCACGCGGTCGGCCGCCAGCATCTGGAACTCGTCCGGCCAGTGCAGGCGATTGCACAGTCCCATCCACCAGGTATCGCCCAGCCACTGGAAGGCGGTGCCGTCGATGTGTTCCAGGTGGCGACCGTTCGCGCTCACGCGCAGCGGGCCGTGCCTCAGCAGCGGGTTGTCGCCGGTGTAGGGCTCTACGTGCATCTGCCCCACCTGGCCGTGCAGGTCGGGATTCTTGGCGTCGGTGCAGATGGTGCGGAAGGTATAGTCGCCGACGGTGCGAGGGGCAAAGCGCACGCGCCATTCGTTGTCGCCGGCCCAGTAGGCCGGAACGCGCCACGCCTGCCCTGCCGGGTCGGTAAAGACCACGTCGAGCTCGATCTCGTTGAACGGGTCGACGTAGGCCTTGCCGGAGTAATAGCCCCACTCAGTGGCGCAGTTCTGCGTTCCAAAGCGTTGGATCGT
>JAAZBY010000219.1 GCA_012513595.1 Chloroflexota bacterium | reverse complement strand
GTCTGCGGTTTGGTTGGTCATGCTACTCGCTCACCATCGTCGTGCGGATGCGCGGGTCGATCCAGACCAGGAGGATGTCGGACACGAGCGTGCCGATCACCGTCAGAGTGCTGAGCAGCAGCACGATGCTGGCCGCCAGCATCATGTCCTGCGCCTGAAGTGCGCCCACCAGCAGCGGCGCCATGGTGGGCAGGCCCAACACCAGGGAGGTCATCAGCTCGCCGTTGACCAGCCCGGCCAGGGCCCACCCGATGGTGCTGGCCACCGGGTTCATGGCCATGCGGAAGGGGTACTTGTACAGGAGCTTGCGCTCGTTCAGGCCCTTGGCCCGGGCGACCTCGACGTATGGTTTGGAGAGTTCGTCGAGCAGGTTCGCGCGCACCGTGCGGATGGTGCCCGCCGTGCCCGCCGTGCCCGTGATAAAGGCCGGCACCCAGAGGTGCTTGAGCAGGTCGACCACTTTGGCAAAGCTCCAGGGCGCCGTCTCGAACTCTTGAGAGAACAGGCCGACGGCCACCTGCCGCGTGGCGAGAAAGTAGAGCCATACCACGATGAGCGCGATGAGAAAGGTCGGAATCGAGAGACCCAGGAAGCCTACCAACGTGGCCAGGTAGTCACCGGGGGAGTACTGGTGGGTGGCCACATAGGTGCCGATGGGGATGGCAATGAGGTAGGTCAGGATCAGCGCAGAGATGGAGATGGCCAACGTCCAGGGCAGCCGCTCGGCGATGAGCTTTTTGACCGGTTGGCTCCAGGCCAGGGAGCGCCCCAGGTCCCCGCGGAGTACGCCACTGATCCAGCGGTAGTAGCGCACGTAAAGGGGGTCATCCAGCCCGTACCGCAACCGCAGGGCCTCCACCTCGGCCGGGTCGACGTACTGCTGCGTGTTGATCAGGTTGGTGACATAAGAGTCCATATAGTCGCCGGGTGGGGCTTCCATCACCAGGAAGGAGATGACGGAGATCACGAACACCGTCGGGATCATCAGCAACACCCGTCGGAACACAAACTTGAGCATGCCGCGCGCACCTCCCTGTGCGTAACCGCGTCCCGGGCGGGCTGGGGACTCTAGGGCGCGATGGTCAGATCGGCCAGGTAGATCGCCGACGGCGCCAGGCTCGTGCCGCTTCCCTCATGGCTCGAGTAGTAGGAGAGCAGCCCCTCGCTGGGGGACAGTTCCAGGAAGCCGGGATAGGAGTTGTCTCCCCCGCTGGGGAGCTCGAGAGCCTCTACCAGGGCGTCGTCCTCCAGCCAGTAGAGCACCGTCCGCGGCTTGGAGGGGTCCACCGTCTTGCGCCCGCCGACCAGGTAGCGCTGGCCCCACCTGGCCAGCAGAGGTCCGCCGATGCTGCGCCCCAGCGACGTGCGCCGCCATTCAGTGTAGGGCGGCACCGACCGGCACAGCTGCCCCGCCGAAGAGACGCCCCCGCGGGCCACGGCCAGGATGGAGGCGTCCGCCTCGAACAGGAAGGCGATCTCGTCCCCAAAGTGGGGCTGGATGCGCCCGGCCCGCTCCCAGTACACCCCGTCATTGCTCTTCAGCAACCAGGCCTCGGTGCTCTCGCGGACCTCTTCGTTGCCCTCGAGTTTGGCAAAATCCCGCACGCAGCGCCCGATGAGGTAGGCCGTATCCTCCCAGGCGCCGGCACGCCAGATGTAGTACCCGTGGGTGCCCTCCAGCAGGACGGGCCCCTGCCACGTGGCGCCGTCGGCCGTCCAGGCAGCGTAGCCCTGATGGTCGTTCAGGCTGCGGTTGCGCGAGTCGACCGGGTCCACCAACCAGGTGCCCGAAAGCACCCACAACCGGTCCTGGAAGACGAGAAAGTGGGGGTCGCGCACGTCGCGCTTGGGGACGTTGAAGGCGCAGACCTCCCGCCACGACTGTCTGTCGTCAGAACAGAGCACCAGGATGCGCGAGGTGGTAAAGAGCATGTGCCCGTCCGGGCAGTTGCGGAAGGTCAGGTAGTACTGGCCCCGGAACCGGACCAGGTCGGTAAAGGCGTTGTGGTTCCCGTCATGGTAGGCCTTGCGCAACGAGGAAACGCGGATCTCTGGGGTCATGGGGTCTCGATCCTTTCTCTGTCCGTCTCGGCGGATTCCTCGGAATAGTCCTCATCGGGCGCTGGCTGGCTCCGCACGGCGGGGGCGCCCCTGGCCTGGACGCGTCCCTGGGCCAGGGCGTAGTGCCGGCGGATCGCGGCGCGCGCCGCGGCCAGGTCGCGCGCCTTCACGGCGGCCAGGATGGCGGCGTGGTCCTCATAGATGCTGTAGCGCACCGAGCCGTCTTCGAGGGCCTCGGAGGCCTTGCGGAACACCAGCCAGAACATGTCCAGGAGCTGCACGAGGATGCCGTTGCCGGCCGGCCCAAAGAGGAGCCGGTGAAAGTCGCCGTCCGTCTCGATGCAGCCCTGGCCGCGCTCGGCGGTCCGGTGCATCTCCTCGACGATCGGTTCGAGGGCGGCGATCTCGCCGTCGGTGATGCGCTGGAGGACCTCGCCGATCATGGCCAGCTCGAGCACCAGGCGCACCTCGAGGAACTCGCTCACCTCGCGGAGGCTGCCGAGCAGGTGGTACTGCAGGCCGTCCAGGAGGGGGTCGAGGCTGAAGGCGCGCACGAAGATGCCGCTGCCCTGGCGGGTCTCGAGCACGCCGAGAGAGACGAGGGCCTGCACCGCCTCACGCACGGAGTTGCGGCCCACGCCGAGGCGCAGGCTGAGCTCTTTCTCCGACGGGATGGCCGTGCCGGGCTGCAGCGCATTCTGGCGGATGTACTCCAGGATGCTCTGCTTGACGTAATCCGTCAGTGCCGGGGCCCGCGGAATGGCGGCCAGGGGCGCGCGCTGCCGGGTGGCGCGCATCAGGATGCTCTCCACGCCGGCGCCGCGGCGCACGCGGGAGGCGGGAATGGCCACAGGGAGGGCGGTGCGGTGGGACCGTGCGGCGCCTGAGGCGCACGACGAGGCTGACTGCGCGCGGGGCAGTGAAGGTTGGGGTAGTGCCGCGCAGCCCGGGCCTCAGCGGTGAGGGTCCGGATAGTGCGCATGGTGGCGCCTCTGAGACACGTCGCGAGCCAGAACGCCGCCACTGACGGCCGACGCACCAACGACAGAACGGCTCACATCCCAGAAAGCGATAGAACGGGGAGACTGCGGATCGGTGGAACCTGTAGGATATCCTACGAACGCATCATAGCATCTGGGGACGGCGGCGTCAAGGTTTATGGGCGCCGGCCCTTGGGGTGCCCCGGACGGCGGCACGAGGCGGCCACGGAGCACCCCAAGGCGAAAGGGACAGCGGCCTCACCGTATGGGCGCTTGACATAGTGACTCACGCTGCTATGATGTGGGCACAGACAACTGCAGTCTACCAAGGAACCGCTTGCGCCAAGGCACTGGGGCTGGCAATGGAACAGGGCGGCGCAGACCGGCAGCTCCCGTTCGGGCCGACCGGCGGCCATCCCCCTGGCAGGGGCAGGCCCCTCCGCGCGGGCTGCCGCCTGGCTGGCCCGCGTCGCCCTCCGCCAGGTTGCGACCCAGCACAAAGCCGCCCCTCCGCTTGGGGCAGGCTGCACAAGTACTACACCCGCCCGGTGGCGCCGTCAGCCGCCGGGCGGGCTCGTGTTTGGCGGTGTTCGGAAGGCCCCCGGCGCGCGCCGCGCCAGGACGGCGCAGCATGCGGGGGGACGGCAGCGTGAGGCAGCGTACCCCCGCGGCGCGCCGCCTCGAGCGGGTGGCGATCCTGGCGCTGACCGTTGCCGCGCACACCGTGTGGCTCTCTGCGGCGGCCCGCGCCCTGTTGTGTGCCGCGCCGGTGGCTGCGGCGGGCACGGTGTTGCCCTCCTGGTGGCTGGCCGCCCTGCTGACCGTCGGCTACGTGCTGAGCGGCTGCCTCGGCCGCCGTGGCGGACGGCTGCCCGTTCTGGGCCTAGCGGGGCTGCTGGCCGTCTGCCTGGTGCTGGGCGCGGCGCTGGGCCTGGACGAGGACCGGTCCGAGCCGCTGGCGGCCCTCGGCGCGGGGTTCAGCGGCTGGTACGAAGGGCTGCCGCCGGGCGTGCCGGTAGCCCTGGTGGCCGGCCTGGCCTGGGGCCTGGGAGTACTGGCCGGCCGGGACGCCTATGACGGCGCCTGGCTGGCCTTTTGGATCGGCGTCGTGGGCACGGGCGGGCTGTTGCTTCTGGCGGGCCCGGCGCTCTTGGGCGAGGTAGGCGTACCGAGCGGCCTCGTGGCGATGCTGGTTGCCCTGACGGGGCTGGCCGCGCTGGCGCTGCGCGGGGTCTGCGAGGTCAAGGCGCTGGAACGTGCCCGGTTCCGCCTGCACCTGGGGGTCTCCCGGCCGTGGCTGGCCGCCATGGGCCTCCTGCTAGGGCTGCTCCTGGTGGGCGGCTGGGTGGCGGCGCAGGCGCTCTCTCCCGATCTGCTGGGCGGGGTGTGGGCGGCGCTGGGCCAGGGGCTGCGGGCCGCCTACGCCTGGGCCGAGGGCGCCTATCGCGCGGCCGCCGACGTGTGCGGGCACCTCCTGCGGCCACTGATGGCCCTTCTGGCGCGCCTGCTGGTGCCCGGCAGCGCGGGGCCGGCCGAAGAGGGCGGCCTGCTGCCCCAGGAGGACCCGTTCCGCCTGCCGCAGGAGGGGGAGCGCGACCCCGCCGCCGTCGGGATCGCGCTCCTGGTCGGCGCGGCAGCCCTGGGCGCCTGGGGCTTGGGCGCCGCCCTGGCCGGGGGGCGGCGGCGCCATCAGGGGCGGTTGCTCCTTGACGCGCGGCCGAGCGACGAGCGAGAGACGGTCTGGTCGACCGACTTGCTGGGCGGGCAGCTTGGCAACCTGGTCAGCGGGCTGCGCAGACGGCGACGGCCGTTCTTTCTGCCCCTGGAGGGCACCGAGCGAGGGCGGCGCGCCGTGCGCCTTCTGTACCGCCGTTACCTGCAGGCGCTGCGCCGGCGCGGAGGGGGGCGTGCCCCCGGCGTTACCCCGGGCGCCCTGGCGCGGGGCATGGCCGGCCTCCCCGGCGAGGCGTGGCAGGACCTTCTGGCGTTGACCGCGGCGTACGAGCAGGCGCGCTACGGGCCGGCGCCGCCCGCGGCCGAGGAGGTGCGGGCGGCGGAACGGGCCTGGCAAAGGCTGGGGCAGGCTTTGCCCTAGCCGCGTCAGGCAGTGCCGACCCCATCTCCTTGACGCCCCGCCCGCCAGTGCCTACCATCACGCCACGGGCCGCTCCGCCCGGCTGTTTTCCCGTGAGGAGGCACATATGGCCGGTACCAGAATCCGCGTCCTGAACCCGATGGGCTTTCCCCCGCACATCGACCAGGCCCGCATGGCCCCGCGCCTCGGGGCGCTCGAGGGGAAGACGGTCTACCTCGTCGATTGCCGCTTTGATGACTCGGACCTCTTTATGGACCAGATGGCCGCCTGGTTCGCCGAGCACCTGCCCGGCGTGCGCACGGTGCGCCGCTCCAAGGCGGGCACCCATTCGGACAAGGACCCCGCCCTGTTCGAGGAGATCCGCGCCCACGGTGACGCCATGGTCCTCGGCGTGGGGCATTGAAGTACCTGCGCGCCGGCGGTCGCCGTGCACTG
This sequence comes from Chloroflexota bacterium, assembly GCA_012513595.1. The sequence continues at coordinate 4,906 of JAAZBY010000219.1, read as the reverse complement.
CATCGATCTGGAGATCGCCTACGGCATCCCCACGGCCTCGGTACACACCGACGCCTTTGTGGACGCTGTCCGCCAGACGGCCTTTTCTCGCGGGATGCCCTTCCAGCGCCTGGTCTGGGTGCCGCAGCCGGTGATGGGCAAGTCACCGGCGGAGCTCCGCGCCTACGTCGACGGGGTGGATCCGGTCACCGGGCGGCCGGTGATGTCCGAGGTGGTCGAGGCCCTGACCAAACCCCTGAGCGCGGAGGAGACCGGCGCCTACGATTTTGGCCGCGCCACGCCCCGCTTTGTGGAGCCCAATACGGAGGAGAAGCTCCGCCGGACCTTCATGGACAACCACTGGACCGACTATCTGCCCATCGTCCTGCCCACCGAGGAGCGCGTCGAAGAGATGCTCGCCGGCACCAGCCACAGGCCGGACGAGATCGTCGGCCGCCTGCGCCCCACTGGCAACCGCGAGTACTGGACCTACACGGTGGAAAAGGTCGCCGTGAACGCCGTGATGGCCGGGGCGCGGCCCGAGTACCTGCCCGTGATCCTGGCGCTGGCGGCCTCGGGCGTCTCGGCGCGGGCCAGCACCACCAGCAGCGCGGCGGCCATGGCCGTGGTGAACGGGCCGGTGCGGGGTGAGATCGGCATGAACTGCGGCACCGGCGCGCTGGGGCCCTATAACCAGGCCAACGCCACCATCGGGCGGGCCTATGGGCTCCTCTCGCAGAACCTGCAGGGCGGTTCGGTGCCGGGGCACACCTACCTCGGCTCGATGGGCAACAACTATGCCTACAACTCGCTCTGCTACGCTGAGAACGAGGAGCGCAGCCCCTGGGAGCCGTTCCACGTGCAGCACGGCTTTGCGCCCGGGGAGAGCGTCGTGAGCGTGTGGAGCGGCGTGCGCGCCACGGCCTACACCCTGGGCCTGCGTGAGAAGCACTGGCGCCAGGCCGTCCAGCATTTGCTGCGCGGGTTTGACCCGCACAGCGCGCCGACCTTCGTGCTGGACCCGATCACTGCGCGGTTGTTCGTCTCGCTGGCCGGCTTTGGCCGGAAAGGGCAGCTCATCGATTGGGCCTACGAGCACGCCACCCTGCCGGCCTCCGAGTACTGGGACTACCAGCTGGTGGTGAACTATCACCTGCCGCGGGCGCTGAACGGCGCCGATCCGTTCTACGCGGAGCAGCACCGCGCCGCGCCGGATGACCTGATCCCGATGTTCAGGCGGGAGGACATCCACGTGCTGGTGGTCGGCGGTGAGACGAACGGCTACTGGCGGATCTTTGGCGGGGGCTATGCCAAGAGCGTGTCGGTAGACGCCTGGCGGTAGGCGGCGCCGCTGCACCCTCGCCTCGCAAGACAAGGCGGCCCGCCCCCCTCGGGGGCGGGCCGCTGCCTATCCACCCACCTTCGCCCTCCCGTGTGACGTTCCTCACAGCGCCGTGGACGGGAATATGGTTATATAAGGGCGCACACGGGAGGTGCTGCCCACCACACAGGAGGTGTCCCATGCGTGCTACGGAGGATCTTGTTGCGGAGCATGAAGGAGTTCTGCGGATGCTGGCCATCCTCGAGGAGGTCGCCGCACGGCTGGAGGCCGGCCGGCGCGTCCCGGCGGAGCAACTCAACGCCATGGTCGAGTTCCTGCAGGTCTTTGCCGATCGCTGCCACCACGCCAAGGAGGAGGACGTCCTCTTCCCGGCCATGGAGGCCTCCGGCATTCCGCGGCAGGGCGGGCCGCTGGGGGTGATGTTCGCCGAGCACGTCGCCGCTCGGGCGCACGTCCGCGCCCTGGCCGACTCGGCGGCCGGCGCCGCGCGCGGGGATCGCGCCGCCGCTGCCACCTTTGCCGAGCACGCCCGGGCCTACGCCACGCTCCTGCGGGCCCACATCGACAAGGAGGACCACGTCCTGTACCCCATGGCCGACCGCGCCCTGGGTGAGAAGAAGCAGGACGCCCTGGCCGAGGAGTTCGAGCGGATCGAGCGGGACGTCATCGGCCCCGGCCGGCATGAGGCCTTCCACCACCTGCTGGACGAGCTAGAGGCCGAGTACCTCGGCAAGGCCGGGCCCGCGCATTCTCACTAGGGCTGTGACGCGCTACCCTTGAGGGGGGGCCGGTCTGAGCCGGCCCCCCAGCCCCTACCACTGCGGCACGATGGCGATGACCGCGCCGTCCGTGGTGATGATCTCTGGCCCTCCCGAGCCGTTGGGCGCCCAGACGACTTGCCCACGGCGTCCACGGCCGGTCGCTGGCCCGTTGACCCGCGCTGCCAGCAGCGGCTATACTGGGCGCAGTCGATCACGGTCCTCCGACAGAGTGGGGGGGTACGACCATGACTATGGATTTTGAGGCGCTGGGTTCCTTTTACCTGGGCAAGGAGTACGACCTCGCGGGCGGCAAACTCCTGGACCGCCTGGTCATGTACGACGCCCGCGACCTGACCACCCACGGCGTCTGCGTCGGCATGACGGGCTCGGGCAAGACGGGCCTCTGCGTGGGCCTCCTCGAGGAGGCCGCGCTCGACCACGTCCCCGCCCTGATCATCGACCCCAAGGGCGATATCACCAACCTCCTGCTGACCTTCCCCGAGCTGCGGCCGGAGGACTTTCGCCCCTGGGTGAACGTCGACGACGCGCGGCGCAAGGGCCTCACGGAGGACGAGTTCGCCGCCGCGCAGGCCGAGAGTTGGCGCAAGGGGCTGGCCCAGTGGGGCCAGGACGGTGAGCGCATCCGCCGCCTGCGAGAGGCGGCCGACTTCGTCATCTATACCCCCGGCAGCGACGCGGGCGTGCCCGTGTCGATCCTGCAGTCGTTCGAGGCGCCCGACCTCTCCTGGGATGACGACGCCGAGCTCCTCCGCGAGCGCATCCAGAACACGGTGAGCGCCCTGCTGGGGCCCATCGGCATCGAGGCCGACCCGGTGCGCTCGCGCGAGCACATCCTCCTGTCGAACATCCTGGAGCACTTTTGGCGGCAGGGGGAGGACCTCGACCTGGCCAGGATCATCCTGGCCGTGCAGAACCCGCCGGTGCGCCAGCTCGGCGTGTTCGACGTGGACACCTTCTTCCCCGCCAAAGAGCGCTTTGCCCTGGCCGTGGGCCTGAACAACCTGATCGCGGCGCCCTCCTTCCAGGCCTGGATGCAGGGGCAGCCGCTTGATATCGGCGGCTTCCTGGCCACGCCCGAGGGGAAGACGCGCCACTCTATCTTTTACATCTCCCACCTGTCGGACGCGGAGCGCATGTTCTTCGTCACCATGCTGCTCAGCCAGGTGACCACCTGGATCCGCACCCAGCCCGGCACCACCAGCCTGCGGGCGCTCCTGTACATGGACGAGATCGCCGGGTTCTTTCCGCCGGTGGCCAACCCGCCCTCCAAGGCGCCGATGCTCACGCTCCTCAAGCAGGCCCGCGCCTTTGGGCTGGGCGTGCTGCTGACCACCCAGAACCCGGTCGACCTGGACTACAAGGGTCTCACCAACACCGGCACCTGGTTTATCGGCCGGCTGCAGGCCGAGCGAGACAAGCTGCGCCTCCTCGACGGCCTGGAAAGCGCTGCCCAGGGCACGCCCCTCGACCGCGCCGAGCTGAACCGCCTGATCTCCGGCTTGGAGAGCCGCGTCTTCCTGCTGCACAACGTGCATGAGGACCACCCCATCACCTTCGGGACGCGCTGGGCCATGTCGTACCTGCGCGGTCCGTTGACGCGCAGCCAGGTGCGCACGCTGACGGCCGGCCGCCAGGCAGACGTCACAGTGTCCCACGCCCTGCCCAGCGCGGCAGCCGGCGCCCCGGCTCCGGCCCCCGCCGAAGCGGCGCGCAGCGCGCCGCCGGTGCTGCCGCGCGGGCTGGAGCCGGTATTCGTGCCGCCCCGGCGGACGGCCTCGGCGGCCGTCCTGGACGTGGAGCGCAACCTGGGGCGCGCGCTCGAAGAGCAGGCCACGCGCCTCGTCTACGAGCCGATGGTGGCCGCCGCGGCAGCGGTCTACTTTCGCGACGCGCGCCGTAACGTCGACGAGCGCCAGGACGTTTTCTTCCTGGCCCCGCCGCCGGAGCGTTCCGGCGCGATGATCTGGGCAGAGGCCGAGGTGCCGTCCTTTGACGTGCGCGATTTGGCCAGCAACCCGGAGCCCGACGCGCTGTACGACGCCCTGCCCGAGACCCTCAACGAGGCGCCCGAGTTCGCCGCGCTCAAGAAAGACCTGGCCGACTATCTCTACCGACAGTCGGCCGTGACCCTCCTGTACAGCCCGACGCTCAAGGCCTACTCTCTGCCCAACGAGGATGCGCGCGACTTTGGCGCGCGGCTGCAGCAGAATGCCCGCGAGGCGCGCGACGCCGAGGTCGACGCCCTGGCCAGCAAGTACGCCAAGCGCCTTGCTGATCTGCGCGACCGCCTGGCCAAGGCGGAGGCCGCCGTGGCCACCAAGCGGGCCAACGCCCAAGCGCGCGCCACCGAGACGGTCGTGTCGGTGGGTGAGTCGCTCTTGGGCGCCTTCCTGGGGCGCCGCCGGCCGGGCCGGGCCGCCTCGACGGCCCTCAGCAAGAACCGGCAGCGAACGCTGGCCCGCATGGAGGCGGAAAAGGCGGAGGACAACGTCGTGGCGCTGCGCGAGCAGATGGCCGCGCTCGAGGCGGAGCTGCGCACCGAGACCGAGGCGGTCAAGGCCCGCTGGGCGGAGGCGCTCGCCACGTTCGACGAGGTCAAGATCACCCCGCTGCGCACCGACGTGGACGTGCAGCTGTGCGCCCTGGCCTGGGTGCCGCAGTGGGAGGTCGCCCATGGCAGTGGCGGGCAGCGCCGGGCGGAGCGGGTCCGCGCCCTCTGAGGCGATCGGATGGCATCGGGCGGCCCCGTACAGGGGCCGCCGCGTGCGACGGAGGAGAGATATGGCCGACTATACCCTGGGCC
>JAAZBY010000218.1 GCA_012513595.1 Chloroflexota bacterium | reverse complement strand
ACTGGGTGAGCCTGTCGCTCTGGTTGGTGGCCGGGTTGCTGGTCTTTGCCGTCGCCTACGTGTGGCAATCGCGGCAGCGGAATGAGACCTGGGGCCTGGGGGGGCGGCCGGTGGGGAGCGTGGCCACCGTCGCTCCGGGCCGGGGGCCCACCGTGGCGCTGCCGACCATCGCCAAGGGGTTTGCCGCGGGCAAGATCGTCTACGAATCTCGAGAGAGCGCCGAGGACCGCCCGAGCATCTGGGTGATGCGCAGCGATGGTTCGGACCCGGCACGCCTCACCAACCATGAATGGAGCGACTCGTCACCCGTCTGGTCGCCGGACGGGGAGCGCATCGCCTTCGTCTCTGACCGGGACGGCAACCGCGAGGTCTATGTGATGTACGCCGACGGCAGCGGGCAGGAGAACCTGTCGCAGAACGCTGCGGACGACTGGATGCCCTCCTGGTCTCCGGACGGCCACTACCTGGCCTTCGCCTCCTTCCGTGACCGGAACTGGGAGATCTATGTGATGAAGGCGGACGGCTCCGAACAGACCAGGCTGACGAGTAGCCCGGCGGCCGACTATGCGCCGGCCTGGTCGCCCGATGGGGAGCGTATCGCTTTCGTGTCAGACAGGGACCGCAACCTGGAGATCTATACCATGAACCCGGACGGCAGCGACCTGCTGCGCATCACGGCCGACCCCGCCACCGACCAGGCGCCGGCCTGGTCGCCCGACGGCAGCCAGATCGTCTGGGAGTCGTATCGGGACGACAACATGGAGATCTATATCGCCGATCGGGATGGCCAGAACGTGCGCGCCGTCACCCGGGATGCCTACGCGGATGACCGCGGCCCCTCCTGGTCGCCATGGGGCGGGCGCATCGCCTACTACTCGAACGCCCAGGGCGGTTGGGATATCTTTACCCTGGACCTGGAAACCGGCATGCGCTCCAACCTCACGCAGAGCCAGGACCTGGAGAGCGCGCCCCACTGGGGACCGTAGAGCGCCCGTCGCGCTGAGCTACAGCAAACCCCCCGCAGCCATACGGCTGCGGGGGGTTGTGCGTGCACCCAGAGCGGCGCGCTACAGGACCAGGCGCGTGAACATGGTGCTGATGACCTGGAGCAGCACCATGGCGACGATCGGCGACAGGTCCAGCCCGCCCATGGGGGGCAGGATGCGCCGGATGGGCGCCAGGATCGGTTCGGTGGCGGCGTAGATCACGCCGGCGATGGAGCGCAGGGTGGGGTTGTCGCCGATCGGGATCCAAGACAGGAGCACCCGCGCAAAGATCAAGACGTCAAAGATGCTGGCGAGATAGGCGATCAACTGGGCCAATGTACTCATGCGGTTTCGTTGCCTCCGAGCCTTCTGGCCTGGCGATAGGCCGCCAGGACAGCCTCCACAAGCGTCGCGCGCAAGCCGCCACGCTCCAGAGCGTACAAGCCCTCGGCGGTCGTCCCGCCGGGGGAGGTGACCATGTTGCGCAGGACGGCGAGGTGCAGCGCCGACTGCTGGGCGTAGCTGGCCGAACCGTGCACGGTCTGCAGGGCCAGTTTCTCGGCGATCGGCCGGGCCAGGCCCATCTGCACGCCGGCATCGATCAGCGCCTCGATGAACAGGAACACATAGGCGGGGCCCGAGCCGCTGAGGGCGGTGGCCATGTCCACCTGGTCCTCGTCGGAGAGCAGGACCTCCTCCCCGAGGGACGAGAGGATGGCGCGGGCCAGCGCGGCCTGTTCGTCACTCACGGCCGGGGTCTTGGTCCAGGCGCAGATGCCCTCGCCGACCTGGGCCGGAGTGTTGGGCATCACGCGGACGATAGCCGGGACCCCCAGCATCGTCTGCAGCGCGCCGAGGCGCACCCCGGCCATGATCGAGATGACCAGGACGCCCTCGCGCAGAGCGCCCTGCAGGGGGGCCAGGGCGGCCGCCGCGGCCTGCGGCTTGACGGCGAGCACGACGATCTCGGCATCGCGGGCCGCCGCCGCGTTGTCAGCCGTGGTGCGGATACTCAGCTCGCGGGCGAGATAGTCTCGCCGGGGCGCCAGCGGTTCGCCCACCACAACCTGGCCCGGGCTGGCCAGGCCCTTGCCCAGCAGGCCCCGGATGAAGGCCTCGGCCATCGTTCCGCCGCCGACAAAGGCGATCTGCCTGTTCGCAAGGCTCGCCACGTCCATCTCCTTACTCGTTGCGAGGGCCGAAAATGGCCCGTCCGACGCGTATCAGGGTGGCCCCCTCGGCAATTGCCGCCTCGTAATCGTCCGTCATGCCCATAGACAGCTGTTCCCAGGCGCTGAACGCGAGCGCCCGGCGGAACTGCTCGGCCAGGGTGCGCAGCGCGCCAAAGACGTCCCGGGCCTGCTGCGTTGAGGCGCCTAGGGGGGCCATCGTCATCAGCCCGCGCACGCTCAGGTTGTGGAGGTCGGCAAAGGCGCCCAACTCGTTCACCAGGGCGTCACGGGCGGCCGCCTGAGCGGCGGCGAAGCCGAACTTGCTCTCCTCTCCCGAGACGTTGACCTGCACGAGGACGGGCAGGGTGCGCCCCGCCTCGCCGGCATAGCGGTCGAGCCGCGCCGCGAGGCGCAACGTGTCTACCGAATGGACCATGTCAGCACTGGCCACGACCTGGGCGGCCTTGCGGCTCTGGACGTGCCCGATCATGTGCCAGTGCAGCGCACTCTTGGGGAGGCCCGGCGCCAGCGCGGCGACCTTCGCCGCGAGCTCCTCGGGGCGGTTCTCGCCAAAGTGGCGCAGGCCACACCCGTAGGCAGCCAGCACGTCTTCGGGCGGGCGCGTCTTGGAGACGGCGATGAGGGTCACCTCCTCACGGGCGCGCCCGGCCGACCGGCAGGCAGCGGCAATGCGCGCCTCCACCTCGGCGAGGTGCGCGCAGAGATCGCGGGCCCGTGCTGTGCTCTCGTCACGATCAGGCATGGTGCGTGTGGGCTACTCCTCGGTGGCCGGTCGCAGGCCGATCAGGGCCGCAAAGCGGCCGGTACGCCCCAGATCCCCCCGGTGAGAAAAGAACTCGTCGCGGTGGCAGCAGGTGCAGATCCCGGCCGCCTCGATCTGGCGCACTCCGGATTCCTCCAGCTGCAGCGCGTTGGCACGCCACAGGTCCAGGCGGGCTTTGCCGGGGGCGTGTGGCGCGGCCACCACGCCCGAGGCGGCGCCGAACCGCTGCCCCATCGGCGCATAGACCTCGGCGCCCACCTCGTAGCAGCACGGCCCGATGGACGGGCCGATCCCCACGCGCAGCGCGGCGGGCTCGCAGCCGAACGCTTCACGCAGCAGGGCGACGGTGCGGGCGGCGATTCCCTGCTCCGTCCCGCGCCAACCCGCGTGGGCAATGGCGACGACCTCGCGGTCGGGCGCGTAGAAAAGCAGGGGGACGCAGTCAGCAAAGCGCAAGAGCAGCACCAGGCCGACCGTGTCGCTGGCCAGGCCGTCGCTGGCGGGGATAGTGTGCCCGGCGTCGGCGGCACGCACTATGGCGACGCGATCGCCGTGTACCTGCTGCGCGGTGACGAGCCGCTCTGGCGCGGCGCCCACGGTGCTCAGCGCTCGGTCGAGGTTGCGGCCGACCGCCCCGGGGGCGTCGCCAACGGTGCGGCCCACGTTGAGGGAGTCGTACGGTGGCTGGCTCACGCCGCCCTGCCGCGTCAGGACCGCCTGGATCACCCGCTCGCCCGCCAGCGAAGCAAATCGATAGTAGGGCGGCTGCCCGCCATGAATCACACGCTCCACTGCCGTTCCTCGCTGGCGCCCTGGAAGAGTCTCTGGCGATATTAGCGCAGCGGGGGAGGGGTGTCAAAGGTTGGGCGGGAGGGCGTCGGGCGTTCCCAGGCAGAGGCGATGGCTGCTTTGACACGGCCTTCTGCCGATGGTATCATTTTTGTACTGAGTGGGCCGGACGGCCGCGGCGCGGTACGCCCGCGCTGAGGAAAGTCCGAACTCCGCAGAGCACGGTGCTGGGTAACACCCAGGCGAGGCGACTCGACGGCAAGTGCAACAGAGAGCAGGTCGCCCCGGGCGCCTTTGGGCGCGGCGGGGTGAGAGTGAAAGGGTGGTGTAAGAGACCACCGGCGGCCCGGGTGACCGGGCCGGCCAGGCAAACCCCATCGGGAGCAAGACCAAGCATGAGGCTGACGGCGCGCCGCAAGGTGGCGTTCGTTACGGGCTGCTCGCCCGCGCCTCGGGTAGGTCGCGCGAGGCTCCGAGTAATCGGCGCCCCAGATAGATGGCCGTCGGCCCCGCGAGGGGCCACAGAATTCGGCTTACAGGCTCACTCAGTACCTTGACCTTCGGGAGGGAGTGCCCGCACCGGAAGCTCCCTCCCTTTGTGTCCAGCGCAGGCGGGCGAGTCGGCAGGCGGATACCTTGACAGGGGCCTTTAGCGCAGGATATACTGCCGACCAGTTGGTGCGGTTCTCCTGCCGGTCTCGGCGGGCAGCCAGGCCGGCGTGTGGCAGGGCTCGGCGCCGGGCAGACGCTACCCGGGCCGCGCGGGGACAGCCACTGATGCGACCATCTACGATACGTCGAGAGGAATGAGCGCGATGCCAAACAAGGACAACGCCATCCAGGATATCCTCAAAACCGCCATCTCGAGGGAGATTGACGCCTACAATCTCTACTCCAGCGCGGCCGAGCTCGCCGCGGCCGCTCCCGCCCGCCTGGTCTTGCAGGACCTCGCTGCGCAAGAGGTGGGCCATCGCAAGCGCCTCGAGGCGCTCTTGGAAGGCAGGGTCTTCCGCGCCGTGTCGCGCGCCCAGCAGCAGAAGGTCGTCGACCTCAAGATCACGGACTATCTCATCGAGGAGCCGTTGGCCAGCGACTCGGACCTGCAAGAAGTCCTTATCGTCGCCGGCAAGCGTGAGAAGGCCAGCCACGACCTCTACGCGGCGCTGGCCCAAGTGGCGGAAGACGAGGAAACCCGCAAGATCTTTGTCTTTCTCGCCAACGAGGAGATGGGGCACAAGAACCGCGTCGAAAGCCTGTACGAGGACCTGGTGCTCCGCGAGAACTAGAGAGGGCTCGGGACCGAGCCGCCATCCGTGCGTGACTGGGCCAGAGACGGCACCAGTGACCCTGACGGCACGTTTCGCCCTATGCCGCAAGACAAGGAGAGGCTGCATGGCCAAGTGGGAGTGTCTCGTCTGTGGTTACATCTACGATCCCGAGGTCGGCGACGCCGACGGCGGTATCGAGCCTGGTACTGCGTTTGAGGATCTTCCGGAGACTTGGGTGTGCCCGGAGTGTGGCGCCGCGAAGGACATGTTCGAAAAGCTCGAGGGCTAGGCCGCTGACGGCCGCCGGGAGTGGCGCGCGCGATCGCCGGTTGCGCAACGGGCCGGCGATCGTCGCAGGAGGCTAGGGGCGCGCCGCCCCACGTTCCGAGTGCGCTCTGGCAGGTCGCATGTCTGCGGCCAGGTGCCGGGCAGATCACCTCACCGTTCATTCCACCCCTTTCCCCCTTCCCCATCGTTCTCACGACATAACCTATGCCCCTGCCTGCCGTCCGTCGGGGTCGGCTCACCCGGCTATCCGCCGCGCGAGGGGGATCGATGAGAGTTGCCATCGTTGGGAACGGCGTCGCCGGCGTCACTACCGCTCGCCTGCTGGCCGAGAGGGATGGCTCCGCCGAGATCACCATCTACACGCAGGAGCGCTACCTGTACTATGCGCGCCCGCGGCTTGTGGATGTGGTGGGCGGGCGCGCCGCTCCCGAGGAGATCCGCGTCTATCCGGCCGAGTGGTACGCCGAGCGCCGCATCCGCCACGTTTTGGGCACGTGCGTCACGGCGATCGACCCTACGGAGCATCGCCTGACCCTCTCCGATGGTGCCCAGGCCCCTTACGACCGCCTGGTGCTGGCCAACGGCGCGTCGGCCTGGGTGCCCCCGATCCCGGGGATGGGCCTGCCGGGCGTCCGTACGCTGCGCAGCATGGACGATGCCGTCTCGCTGCGCGATGCGGCGGCCCCGGGCTCCCGCGCCCTGGTGCTGGGGGGCGGGCTGCTGGGCCTGGAGGTGGCCGCCGCCCTCGAGGGGCGGGGCGTGCAGGTCACGGTCGTCGAGGTGTTTGACCGGCTGTTGCCCCGCCAGCTCGACGTCGAGGGCGCCGCGGTGCTCCAGCAGCACATCGAGCGCTCCGGCGCCAAGATCATCACGGGCCAGTCCTGCACGGGCATCGAGGGGGAGGGGCACGCCGAGCGCTGCCTGCTCAAGAGCGGCCAGGCGCTGGCGCTGGACCTCCTGGTAGTATCGGCCGGGGCGCGCAGCAACCTGTCGCTGGCCCAGAGCGCCGGCATTGCCTGCGGCCGCGGCGTGACCGTAGACGCGCGGCTACACACCAGCGCCGCGGACGTGCTGGCCGTGGGGGACGTGGCCGAGTTCGAGGGCCGCGTCTGGGGGATCGTGCCGGCGGCGCTGGCGCAGGCCCGCGTGGCGGCGGCCCAACTGGCCGGTGATGAGTCCGTGCGCTACGTGGACATCGTCCCGTCCACGACCCTCAAAGTCACCGGCGTCGACGTCACGTCGATCGGCGAGGCCATCCCCGAGGCTCCCGGGGCGGTCGAGGTGCGCTCGGTGCGCCCGGCCGAAGGGCTCTACACCAAGTTGGTCGTGCGCGACGGCCGCGTGGTGGGCGCCATCATGGTGGGCAGCAGGGCGCGCCTGCGCGCGGTGAACATGCTGATCTCTCAGGGTACCGATGTGAGCGCATATCAGCATGTGCTGCTGGACGAGGGGTTCGACCTGTTGGGCCTGGCCCAGCAGCGTGTTCCAGTATCCGGACGGGAGTAGCGCCTGCCAGGGCGCGTGCACGTGGCGACGTAGGAGGGCGGCATGAGCCAACGCACCGTTGAGCTGCTCCGCGCGGACATGCGCGGCGAGCACCGTGCCATTATCCAGTACCTGTTCCAGGCCTATATGATGGGCGAGGGAGACACCGCTACCGCGCTGGAGGCGATCGCCCGTGAGGAGATGCGCCACCTGGACTGGTTGGCGGACGCCATCACCTCCCTGGGCGGCGACCCGACCATGACCCGCGACGACGTCGACTTTTGCCTGGGGCCACTAGCCGGCCAGCTGCGCCGCGACGTCGCGCTGGAGCAGGAGGCGATCGACCAGTATCGCGCCCACATGGAGGAGATCCAGGACGAGGGCGTGCGCCTGACCCTGGCCCGCATCATCCATGACGAGGTCGCTCATCAGGGGCAGTTCCGGCACCTAGCCGAGGCGGCCGAGGGGGAGGCCGGGGCTCCTGGTGCACCGGCCGAGGCAGCGGTAGCCGGCGAGCCCCCGGCCCGGCTCCTCGAGATCCTGAACCAGGGGGTGCGGCACGAGTACAGCGTCATCCTCCAGTATCTCTACCATTCCTTTGTAACGCCCGACAAAGAGATCATGGAGGAGATGCAGAACATTGCCATCAACGAGATGCAACACATGGGCTGGCTGTCGGAGCATGCCGCCGAGACGGGCGGTACGCCCGACATGGAGCACGGTGACCTGGTCCTGACAAGGGACCATCGGGAGATGCTCGAGGCCGACCTGGCCGCCGAGCGCGAGGTCACGCGGGTCTACAGTCGCCAGATCCCAGAGATCGATGACGAGGGCGTGCGGGCTGTACTGACGCGCGTGCGCGACCACGAGATCCACCACGATGCCGTGTTCAGCGCGCTGTTGGAGGAGGTCACCGGGGATGAGGAGGCCGCGCTGCCGGGTGCGGAAGAGTGCGAACCCTCTTCGCCGGCCGATGCGCCGCGTCGCCCGCCGCCCCCGATCGGCAGCCTGAAGGAATAACAAGCCTAGGCCGTGGAGACCGCAGCAGGAGGAACGCCATGCCGGACTATTTGATGCGCGAGGCCGCCCCTTTGGGGGATGAGACGTGGGCCAAGATCGACGAGATGGTCGTCACCGTGGTCAAGAAGGCCCTCGTCGGCCGCCGTCTGCTGCACCTGACGGGGCCCTTGGGGTGGGGCGTCGAACAGGTGCCCCTGTTCGGGTTTGAGGTTGGCGAGACGTCGGCGGTGGCCCAGGTCAGGGAGTATCTGGCCCTCGAGGAGCTGGCTCAGGAGTTCACCCTGCGGGCCAAGCACCTGGCCATGGCCGCCCAGACGCCTTTCGGGCTGGACCTCGGCGCGGTGGCCATCGCCGCGACGCGCCTGGCCCGGGCTGAGGACGATCTGATCGTCCGCGGGATGCGCGCTGCGGCGGGGAGCCCGCTGCCCCTGGGAGACTGGGACACGATCGGCGGTCCCTTCCGGGCCGTGGCCGACGCGACGGCCCACCTGCGCGCGAGCGGGTTCGACGCGCCCTTTGCCCTCGTGATGAACCCGGCCGCCTATGCGCGCCTGGCCAGCCTGATGACGGAGGGCCGGCGCGAGCTGGACATGGTCGAGACGCTGGCCCAGGCGGGCGTCTTCCAACTGCCGGAGGTGCCGTCTCTGGGCGATGAGGTGCTGGTCGTCAGCCCGGCGGCCTGGAACCTCGACCTAGTGGTGGGCCAGGATATCGCCACGGCCTATACGGGCAACGATGGGCTTGACCACTGCTTCCGCATCTTTGAGACGGTGGCCCTACGGGCCAAGCGGCCCGGCGCCGTCGTGGTGCTGCGCCACAAGTAGGCTGGCGGCCGCGGGTTCGGGCCGACGGCGCAAGACGAACGGAGGAAGCGGATGGTCGTAACGGTGTACACGACGCAGACTTGACCCTACTGCCGCCAGGTGAAAGAGTTTCTTTCCCAGCGAGGAGTGCAGTACCGGGAGGTCGACGTCTCGGTAGATGCGGGGGGCGCCGCCGAGATGCAGCGCCTGACGGGGCAGCGCGGCGTTCCGGTTACCGTGATCGATGGGCAGGCCGTGGTCGGTTTCGATGTCGCGCGGTTGGAGGCGCTCCTGGCCTCTCAGCGGCGGCCACGCCTTGGCGCGGCCATCGCCGACGCGGCCGCCATGGCTGCCCAGGGGCGCACCGCTGAACAGCAGGGCGCCTATGTGGGACGCGTGGCCTCGGGCGGGGCCGCGGAGGCGGCCGGCCTGGCTGCCGGAGACGTGATCGTGTCGGTGGCGGGGAGGCCCATCCGCGGCGCCGCTGACCTGGAGGGCGTGCTGCCGCGCCTGCCGCCCGGGCGCGACATCCCGGTCGCCTACGTGCGCGATGGACGCCAGCGAACGACCTCGCTCCGCCTCTGAAGCGGAGCGGATCGGCGCTGGACAGGTTGGAGTGAGCGGGGCGCCTGATAGTCTACGGCAGCCCTGGCAAGGGGGAAGCATGAACATCAAGAGCGCGCTAAGGATCCTGCAGAAAGGAATGACCACCGAACTGTGGGGCCGTCGCTTCTATGAGCAGGCCCTGGCGCACACGGCGGACGCGACGGGCCAGCGGGTCTTCCGCACCCTGATGGACGAGGAGATCAAGCACCTGGAGATCCTTCGAGGGCAGTATGCCGCGATCTCGGGCGGTAAGGGCTGGGTCTCTGTCGAGGAGGCCACGACGCTGGCCGCCAGCGTCACGCCGACGGATATCTTTCCCGAGGCAGGCGCGGCGGAGCGCCTTGTCCCGCTGGGTGCTACCGACGAGCAGGCCCTGCGCCTGGCCATGGACTTTGAGAGGCGCGGCTACGACCTGTACAAGGCCGAGGGCGACAAGGCCACGGCCGGCCAGGAAAAGGGCCTCTGGGAGTTCCTGGCCAAGGCCGAGGATATGCATTATGCTTTCCTCGACAAGACCCTCGAGTTCCTCAAGACGAATGGGACCTGGTACTTTGACGAGCGCGAGTTCCCCTTCTTTGAGACCTGACCGCTCGCGGGAGCCCTGTCGATGGATGTCCGCGCTATGTAGGGTAGGAGTAGGGCATTGCTGGCTGGTGGCACTCTGATCAACGCGCTCGCCGTGCTGGCGGGCGGCGGGCTGGGAACCCTCGTGGGACAGCGCCTTCCGGAACGGGTGCGCGAGACGGTGCTGGCCGGGCTGGGGCTGGTGACGCTCATCGTCGGCCTGCAGCTGGCGCTCAAGACGCGCAACGTGCTGGTGGTGCTGGTCAGCGTTCTGGTGGGGGCGCTGCTGGGCGAATGGTGGCGTATCGACGCCGCCCTCGAGCGCCTCAGCGAGAGGCTCAAGCGCCTGCTGGCGCGGCGCGCCTCGGCCGTGAGCCTGGCGCACTTTACCGAGGGGTTCGTCACCGCCAGCCTCGTGTTCTGCGTGGGGCCGATGACCATCCTGGGCGCCATCGAGGACGGCCTTACCGGGGACTATTCGCTGCTGGCCATCAAATCGGTGCTCGATGGGTTCGCGGCCCTGGCCTTTGCCTCGTCGCTGGGGGTCGGGGTACTGTTCTCGGTGTTCACCGTGCTGATCTACCAGGGCGGGCTGACGCTCCTGGCGGGCCAGGCGCAGGGGCTGCTCAGCGAGGCCATGATCAACGAGATGTCGGCCACGGGGGGCGTACTGGTGCTGGCCATCGGCCTGCTGCTTCTAGACGTGAAGCAGATCCGCGTCGCGAACCTGCTGCCCGCCCTCCTGGTGGTGCTGGCCTTGGTCGCCGGGCTGGAGGCGCTGGGCATCCAGGCCTTCTGAGCCGTGCCGGCCGAGCCTGTGGGCCGGCACCGTAGTGAGAGACACAGGAGCCGCGCCGGGGATCCCCGGCGCGGCTCTCGGCGTTCCCGCCACTCTTGGCGTTCCCGCCACTCTTGGCGTCCCCGCCGCGGTCAGCTGCTCTTGGAGGGTAGGAACTGGGCCAGCTTGGCGGCCAGGTTGCGCAGCGGCATGCTCTGCAGCCAGACCTTGCCGGGGCCGCGCAGCGTGGCCAGGAAGAGCCCCTCGCCCGAGAAGAGCACGTTGGTTAGCCCCTTGACCGAGGTGATGTCGTAGTCCACCTCGGGCTCGTACATGGCAATGTGCCCGGGGTCGACCTTCAGAACCTCGCCCGGCGCGAGGTCGTACTCGCGGACGTCACCGGCGATCTCAAAGAAGGCCCAACCCGGCCCGCTGATGCGCTGCAGGATAAAGCCCTCGCCGCCGAACAGCCCGGTGCCGAGCCGCTTGCGAAAGTGCATCTCGATGTCGACGCCCTCTTCGGCGGCCATAAAGGCGTCCTTTTGCGCGATGATGCTCTGGCCCTCGGCCAGCTGCCGGGCGATGATCTTCCCCGGTGACTCGGGCGTGAAGGTGATCATCCCCTCACCGCTGCGGCAGGTGTAGGTAGTCATAAAAAGCGACTCACCCGCCAACTTGCGCCCGAGGCCCTTCAGCAGGCCGCCGCGGGTGTTGGTGGTCATCTCCAGGTCGCCCCGCATCCAGGCCATCCCGCCGCTCTCGGTGTAGACAGACTCCCCAGCCTCCAGGTAGACGTCGATAGAGGGGAGCATGTCCCCGTGCAGTTCGTAGCGCATAGGTGGACCTCCATATCTGGCTCTTTGTGGCGGATACGATTGGATATCTGCTGGCTGCGGGGCATCCCGCGCGTTGGGGCGCCCCCGGGTACGGCGGGTACCTCCGCAGGCTCGGCGTACCCACCGCCTGACCAGTCTAGGCGCTCGGGACGCGCCTCCTGTACAAACGGCGTAAAAGAAAGGTAGGTATTTATACGCGCTTTACATGCCGATGCATAGCCTATGATACTATCTTGATGACTTGTTCGGCCAGTACCACAGCGGCGTCTGTATGTTGGGGGGAATGCATGGTGGATCGGGAACAGCAACAGCTGATGACGGCCAGAGAGGCGGCCCAGTATCTGCGGGTCAGCCTGTTGACCCTGAGCAAGATCGAGCGTGAAGGCGGCATCGTGCCGTTTCGCACGCCCGGGGGGCATCGCCGCTACAATCTGGAGATGCTGACCGACTATCTGGAGGCCAGCCGTCGCGTGCCGGCCCAGGAGCCGAGCGCGTCGAGCTAGACGGGGCACGTCGCCCTGCAGCCGGACGGTATCATGTTGCAGCGGGAGCCACGTTGTGGCGCGCCCGCTGCTTTTCGTGCCTGCCGTGCGCCTCAGGGGGGCACGGGCGGGCCGGCCCGCCGACGCAGCCGGATGACATAGCCATCCTCGTCGTAGCCGTCCGGTTCCCAGCCCTGTGACGACAACCGTTTGACCAGGGCCTGGTTCGCCTCCATCCGGGAGCGGATGCCGTCGGGGCTGCGGGCGATCACCGCGTGGTGCTTGCGCGCCTCATAATAGATCCCGTAAAGCCGGTTCACGAAGCGCAGGTCACAGTACTCAGATTCCAGTTCAGCGGGGGGAGGCTGGGGAGGCTGCGCCTCCTGGCGGGCGCCACAGCGCAGGCAGAAGGCGGCGTCGTCGGGAAGCGTCGCCCCGCACGCTGTGCAGAGCATCGGGCCTCCTTTCGCGCGAACACCCGGAACATGCCGGTAGGCCGCTGTGCGCATCCTCGTGGAGAGACTCTGTGCGGGAAGCAGCTGGCGGGTGAGGCCTGCTCTTGCCGGGGAGGAACGAGCGGCTGCGCCAGACGGGACGCTTACACGGGCATTATAGCGGCAAGGGGAGGCCGCGGCAACGGCCGCGCGATGGGAAAGAAAAAAGCCACCCTCGAGAGTTGAACTCGAAACCTGGCGCTTACGAAGCGTCTGCTCTGCCGATTGAGCTAGGGTGGCATGGGCTATCTGTCTATGTGGTCGTGCCTCGCCTGCGAGGCCAACACGGGGCATTATAGCACAAGCGGCCGCCCGCGCGAAATCGTCCGACTGCAGGAGGCTGGGCCGCGCCCCACCCGATTGACGGGGCGGGCCGCCGGGGCTACAATCTGGCCCGGCTGCCGTGGGCCGCGCAGGGCCCGGCGTCCGACATCGATCCCATCCCCACGCTCCCGACGTCTCGGCCGGAGAGTGTGTCCGGCGGGCTTTTGGCTGCCTCAAACCGGTCAGGGATACCGACACCAGGGAGGGGCTGTGCCCATCCGGGGCTGGAAACGAGACCTGGCCGCCATGGCCGTGCTGGCTGCCCTCGCGCTGATCTTCCTCTGGCCGCAGACGCTCGGTGGGCGCAGCATGCTCCCCGCCGATAGCGTCTACGCCTGGGCCCCGTGGCAGGCCCAGGCCGCGGAGTTGGGCGTCGGCGTGGCGCACAACAGCCTGCTCTTGGACCTCTACCTGCAGAACTATGCCTGGAAGACGTTCATCGTCGACTCGCTCCGTGCCGGGCAGCTGCCCCTCTGGAACCCCTACATCCTCTCCGGAGTGCCGTTCCTGGCGGCGGGGCAGCACTCGGCCATGTACCCCCTCAGCGCCATCTATTATGTGCTCCCTCTGGCGTCGGCCTACGGGTGGTTTGCGGCGCTGCACCTCTTCCTGGCCGGCGCGTTCACCTACGTCCTGGCCCGCACCCTGCGCGTAGGGCGGGCGGGCAGCCTGATCGGTGGGCTGGCCTTCATGTTCGGCGGGTTCATGGTGGTGAGCAACGTCTTCCCCATGATTGTGGCCAGCGCTTTGTGGCTGCCCCTGATCCTGGCCATGGTCGAGCGCGTCGTGCGGCGGGCGGAAGAGGGCCCCTCCTCGCCGGTCAGCTACCTGCCGGCCCTGGCCGTGGGGGCCGGCGCCCTGGGCATGGTGCTCTTGGCCGGCCACCCCGAGATGTATTACTACGTGGCGCTGTGCACGTCGGCCTACGCGCTCTACCGGCTGGCGGGGCTGGCGCGGCGTAGCCGCTCCTGGCGGCGGACGGGCGGCGTGGCCGCGGCGCTCATGGCCATGGCGGCGGTCGGGCTGGGGCTCGGTGCAGCCCAGTGGCTGCCGCTGCTCGACCTGGTGCGGCACAACTTCCGCGAGGGCTCTGCCTCTTTTGCCGAGGTGCTGGGCTGGGCCTACCCCCCGCGGCACGTCCTGGCCCTCTTGATGCCGGACTTTTTCGGGAACCCGTCGCACCATGCCTATCTGGACCTGTTCACGGGGCTGCGCACGCCCGTTACGGCCAACGCCCTGGGGCAACCGATCGACACGATCACCTGGGGCATCAAGAACTATGTGGAGGGGGCCTGCTACGTCGGCATCCTGCCCCTGCTGCTAGCGGCAGGGGCCATCCTCGGGCGGGCCGGGCGGCACAAGTGGTTCTTTGCCGGCCTGGGGGCGCTGTCGTTGGCCTTTGCCTTTGGCAGCCGGCTGTATTGGGTCGTCTTTCAGCTGCCGGGGCTGAACCAGGTGCACTCGCCGTTCCGCTGGGTGTTCCCGTACTCCTTGTGCGTCGGCATCCTGGCGGCCATGGGCGTCGATGCTCTTTGGCGGAGGGGGGCGCCCGACGGCGCCCGCTGGCGGCGCTGGGCGGCCTGGCTGGCCGAGCGCGCCCTGCCCGTGATGGCGTTGGGCGGGGGCGGCGCGCTCCTCGTGGCCCTGGGCGCCAGCCTCCTCGTCAAAGAGCGCGTGGCCGCGCTGGCCGAGCGCGCCCTGCAGGCGCTGGCCAGGGCGCCGGAGGCCTTTGCCGACGGGCGCATGTTCTACTCGTACGAGTTCCGCAACCTGCTGATCCTCGGCCTGGCCCTGCTTGCGGCGGGGTTGCTGCTCGCGCTGCGCCACAGGTTCCGCAGGCCCCTGGCCTGGGGGGCGCTGGCGGCGCTGGTCGTCTTTGCTGAGCTGTACGTCATCGGCAGTGGCTTCCTGCCGCGTACCGATCGCCGCCTGGTGGGCCAGCAACCCCCCTCGGTCGCCTGGCTGAAGGAGGATGCGGACCTCTTCCGCATCACGTCCTACGTGGGAGACAGCGAAAAGACCTTCAACGCCAACGCCGGCATGCTCTATGGCCTGCAGGACGTGCGCGGGTACGACTCGATCATCCCGCGCCAGTACGTCGAGTACATGGAGCTGATCACGCCGCAGAGCGAGCTGCCCTATAACCGCATCGCTCCCCTTTTCGAGTGGGATGCCGACGCGCTGGACTCTCGCCTGCTCGACCTCCTGAACGTCAAGTACGTGCTGACCTCCCCGGAGCGGGCCATCGACCGCCCCGGGTATACCCTCGTGTACGACGGGGAGATGCGCATCTACCGCAACGAGGATGCCCTGCCCCGCGCGTTCCTGGTGGGCCGGGCCGAGGTCATCGCCGATGCCGCCGCCCGGCAGGAGGCGCTGCGCGCCCTGGAGCCCCTGGAAAAGGTCATCCTCGAAGAGCCGCCCGCAGGGTCCTACCCCGTCGGGGCGCCGGACGGAACGCCCGGCGCGGTCGAGGCGATCGACTACTCGGCGAACGAGGTGTTCGTCACGCTGACGGCCGAGCGCGCGGCCCTGCTGGTGCTGGGTGATGCGTACTTTGACGGGTGGGTGGCCTACATCCGCCCGGCCGGCCAGGCGGGCGCCGAGATCGACGAGCAGCCGCTGCACATCTACCGGGCCAATGGGAACTTGCGCGCCGTGGAGGTGCCGGCCGGGCAACACATCGTGCGCTTCAAGTACTCGCCCGACCCGATCAAGATCGGCCTGTACGGCAGCTTCATGGCCGGTACGTTACTGCTGCTCGCCGTGGGGGTGTGGGGCTGGCTGCGGTTCGCGCGCCCTGGCGCGGAGGGCGGCGCCGGCCAGCGGGTGGCCAAGAACACGGTGGCGCCCATCGTCCTGACCCTGCTGAACAAGGCCATCGACATGGTCTTTGCCATGTTGATGCTGCGCATCCTGGGCCCGGCCGATTCGGGCGAGTACTATTTCGCCGTGGTGTTCATTGGTTGGTTTGATATCCTCACCAACTATGGCCTGAACACCCTGATCACCCGCGCCCTGGCCCGCGACCGCTCCCAGGCCAACCGCTATCTCGCCAACGCGACCATCCTGCGCCTGGGCCTCTGCGTGGCCATGGTGCCGGTGCTGGCGCTCTTTTTCCTGCTCCGTGGGCAGACGCAGAGCCCCATCGATCCGCGCACTATCCTGGCCATCTCGCTGTTTGGCCTGGCGCTGGTGCCCTCCAACGTGGCGGCGGGCCTGAGCGCGGCGTTCATCGGCTACGAGCGCATGGAGATCCCGGCGCTCGTCTCCACCCTGACGACGGTTTTCCGCGTGCTTCTGGGCAGCGTCGTCCTGCTGGCGGGCTTTGGCTACGTGGGGCTGGGGTTGGTCTCGATCGTGGCCAACATCGTCACCGTGGTCGCCCTGTACGCGCTGGTGCGCGCGCTGCTCTTCCGCCCGCGGATGGAGTTCGACGTTGCTTTCCAGCGGGAGCTGCTGCGCGAGTCGTACCCCCTGATGGTCAACAACCTGCTGGCGACGCTGTTCTTCAAAGTCGCCGTCTTCTTGCTCGAGTGGATGGCCCCCGATGACCGGGTGGTGGGCTGGTATGGGACGGCCTACAAGTACATCGACGCGGTCGGCGTCATCCCAGCCTACTTTACCATGGCCATTTTTCCGCTGATGGCGCGCTATGCCCGCGATTCGAGCGAGTCGCTCTTGCGCGCCTACCGGCTGGCCATCAAGCTACTGGTGATGGTGGCGCTGCCCGTGGCGACCATCGGCTGGGGGCTGGCCGACGTGCTGGTGGCGATCCTTGGGGGGCCGCAGTATCTGCCCCAGTCGGCCAACATTCTGCGCGTGATGATCTGGTACATGCCGATCGGGTTCATCAACTCGGTGACGCAGTACGTGCTGATCGCCCTGAACCAGCAGCGCTACCTGACGCGCGCCTTCGCCTGGGGGTTGGCCTTTAGCTTTGGGGCCAACCTGGCCTTCATCCACCTGGCGGGCTTTATGGCCTCGGCGTACGTCATGGTGGCGGCCGAGTTGGTACTGCTGATCCCGTTCTACCTCGGCGTGCGGCGCTACCTGGCGCGGATCCCCTGGGTCGCGATCCTCTGGCGGCTGGTGATCAGTGCCGTGCCGCTGATCGGCCTGCCGCTGGTTCTGCCGGACGCGCAGCGGCCGCTGGCCCTTTTCCTGGGGCTGCTGTGCTACGTGGTGGGGTTGGCAGTGCTGGGCGTTTTTGACCGCGAGGAGCGCCAGGTTCTGGCGCGTGCGCTGCCGGCGCGCCTGCGGCCCAGAGCCGCCGAGCAGGGCTGAACCTGTGGGGAACGGGGGCGCTACGGGCAGAGGGGGCCGAGCGTTGACCGATCCCCGCCCGGCGCCTAGAATGGCTTGACAATCGGTTGGGATGAACCGGGAGGATGACACGTGGCAGAACACGTATCCATACGCGACCTTTCCAAGTGGGTGGACCAGGAGGTCACCGTCAAGGGCTGGCTCTACGGAAAGACCGACAAGGGTCGCCTGCAGTTCCTGCTGATTCGCGACGGGAGCGGCATGGTCCAGGGCGTGGCCTTCAAGAAGGGCCTGGACCCCGAGGCCTTTGAGGCGGCCACGCGGCTCACCCAAGAGTCGTCGTTGGTGGCCACCGGCGTGGTGCGGGCGGACGAGCGTGCTCCCGGGGGCTATGAGCTGTCGCTGACGGGGCTTGAGATCGTCCAGCTGGCGGAGGGCTACCCGATCACGCCCAAGGAGCACGGCGTCGACTTTCTCATGGACAACCGGCACCTGTGGCTGCGGTCGACGCAGCAGTGGGCCATCCTGCGGGTGCGCGCGACCGTCGTGCGGGCCATTCGCAACTGGCTGGACGGGCAGGGCTTCACCCTGGTGGACGCACCGATCCTGACGCCGGCGGCCTGCGAGGGGACGACCACCCTCTTTGAGACCGAGTACTTTGGCGAAAAGGCCTACCTGACGCAGAGCGGCCAGCTCTACAACGAGGCCACCATCGCCGCCTTTGGTAAGACGTACTGCTTTGGCCCCACCTTCCGCGCGGAAAAGAGCAAGACGCGGCGGCACCTGATCGAGTTCTGGATGGTCGAGCCGGAGATGGCCTACGCCGACCTGGACGACTGTATGCGGGTCGAGGAGCAGCTGGTGGCGCACGTGGTGCAGACCGTGCTGAGCGAATGCGCCTCGGAACTGCGCACCCTGGGCAGAGATACCGCTGCGCTGGAGCGGATCGTGCCGCCCTTCCCGCGCGTGACGTACGACGACGCGCTGGACATCGTCCGCGCGGCCGGGCAGGAGCTGCCCTGGGGGGAGGATTTCGGCGCGCCGCATGAGACGGCCGTGTCGGACCACTTTGGCAAGCCGGTGTTCGTGCACCGCTATCCGGCGCAATGCAAGGCCTTCTACATGGAGGAAGACCCCGAGAACCCCAAGCTGTCGCTCTCGGTGGACCTATTGGCGCCGGAGGGGTACGGGGAGATCATCGGTGGGGGCCAGCGCACGCCCAGCCTGGCGCTGTTGGAGCGGCGCATTGCCGAGCACAACCTGCCGCGCGAGGCGTT
>JAAZBY010000217.1 GCA_012513595.1 Chloroflexota bacterium | reverse complement strand
TCCTATATCTGCGCACGCCCGACCGCGCCGAGCCCATGGATGACCCCGATGTCGGGCTTTTCAACACAGAGGGAGTGCGCGCCATGGGGGCCGATACCTGGCACGCGGCGGGAATCCTCGGGGCCGGCGTGAGGATCGGCATCATCGACGGAGGGTTCCGGGGATACCCGTCTCTTCTGGGGTCCGACCTGCCTACGAGCGTCACCGTGGCCAACTTTGTGGACGGCGAGACCGTCGCAGACGTGGATGGCACGTCGCAGCATGGCACGGCCTGCGCTGAGATCGTGTACGACACGGCACCCGCTGCCCGCCTGTACCTCGCCAAGGTCGCCACTGCGGTGGACTTGTGCGAGGCGGTACAGTGGCTGCTCGCGCAGGGGGTCGATGTGATCTCCACTTCGATCGGCTGGCCCAACACCGCCCCCGGCGACGGCACGGGCCCTTTGGCGGAGATCGTGGAGATCGCGCGGCAGGCCGGCGTCCTGTGGGTGACCGCGGCCGGGAACTATCGCACCGAGCACTGGGGCGGGGCGTTCGTCGACGGAGACGCCGACGCTTTTCACGAGTTCGCCCCCGGGGTCGAGGTCAACGTCTTTGCTGACGATGCCGGATACGCCTTGCTCTTTCCTGCGGGTGATCTCCTGTCAGTATCCATGCGTTGGGATGATTGGGCGTACGTAACGCAGGATTACGACCTTGTCGCCGTGCGCTATGATATCGGAACGGCCCGCTGGGAGTTGATTCTGCCCAGCAGCGGGTACGCGCTCGGAGGCATAGACCCGCAGAGCGGCGCTCCTGGCCAGACGCCCACAGAGCGGCTGTGGATGCTGTCGCATGGCAGCACTACATACTATGGATTCGTCATCGCACGGTACAGTAGCAACCGTGCGGTGCACCTGGAGGCGTTCGGGCACAACTCCCAGAGCCTCTCACCGAGCACCGCGCCGCGCAGCTTGGCTCAGCCGGCCGACGCGCCAGCCGCCCTCACCGTGGCCGCGCTCGATGCGGCCAGCCCGTTCCCACAAGAGTTCTATAGCTCGGAGGGGCCCACGAACGGCCCGGGCGGAACGGCGGTTGGCGGGTTCATAAAGCCGGACATTGCTGCCTTTGCGAACGTCTCCACTGCGAGCTATGGCTCACGCGGCGCCGGGTCCAGCTTCAATGGGACGTCGGCTGCTACGCCACATGTCGCCGGCGCAGCGGCTTTGGTGCTGAGCGCGTTTCCGTCTCTGTTGCCCCAGGAGCTACGGTCATACCTTGGCGCCCGCGCCATCGACATGGGCTTGGCCGGCATGGATACTGTCTTCGGACACGGCAGGCTCCACCTCGGCGATCCGCCTGGCCCTGGCCCCACGACCAGCCCCACTGCGACCGCAACTTCCACCAGCACGCGCACCGCTACGCCGACCAGGACCGCGACTCCCACCAGCACGCGTACCGCTACGCCCACCCGAACCGCAACCCGTAGGGTGACGCGCACCGCCACACCTCAGTCTGATCCTTCGCCCGATATGCGGCTATACATGCCGGCGATTCTGAGGTAGTATGGGTACCGTGTTCTCTCGTCCGAAGGCTATGGGCACCGCCGCAGGTGCCCCTTGTCGTTCTTTCCTTGTGGTGTAGGGTCTTTCTTGGTGGGATTTGCCTCTTACGGCGGCACACTGGAGCTTTGCGGCCTGAAGGTGGCCAGAGCGTCGGCATGGTCTTGCACCAGGCACTGCGCCGCGCAATCGTGAGCGGCACAGTACCAACACGCCGGGCACAGGCGCATCTGTCCACAACGGCGACTCGCGCCCCCCGCTTTGGCCGGGCACCCCAGATGAGCACCACCTTCGCGGCCCAAGCCACTGACTGACACCTGGGCTTGGCACATCGAGCAAGGACTAGACACAACCCCGTACGCGAGGCGCCGGAGGCACATGGCTCAGATACGCGTGACCGCCAGTATCGCCATCGACGAGGATGAGATCGTCGAGCAGTTCGTCCGCTCGGCCGGCCCCGGGGGCCAGAACGTCAACAAGGTCAGCACGGCCGTGCAGATCCGCTTTGACGTGGCGGGCTCCCCGTCTCTCCCGGAGGACGTCCGCCGCCGGCTGCTCCTTCTGGCTGGCGGCCAGATCACGGCGGACGGCGTCCTGGTCATCCTGGCACGCGAGCACCGCACCCAGGCTGCCAACCGCCGCGAGGCGCGCGACCGGTTGGTGGGGCTGATCCGCCAGGCTGCCCAGCGGCCGCGCCCGCGGCGGGCCACCCGCCCCACCCGGGCGTCTGTCGAGCGCCGCCTGGAGGGCAAGCGTCGCCGCGCGGAGACCAAGGCGCATCGACTCTGGCGCCCCGAGTAGCGCGTCGTTTCGGCCGCGGGCGCGCCGAGCGCCCTCCGGTCTTGCTCGGCACAGTCACGAGGAGGGTCCCGTGAACGACCGCGAACGCTTCCTGGCTACGATGAACTACCAGCCCCGCGATCGCTGCCCCTGGTGGGAGATGTGGTACTGGGAGGACACCATCGACCTCTGGCACAAGCAGGGCTTGCCCGAGGACGTCCACCTCCAGGACTACCTGGACGTCGACCGCCGCGAGGGCATGGGGGTCAACATCGGGCTGGTGCCCGCCTTCAAGCGAGAGACCATCGAGGAGACCGACGCCTACGAGATCTTTCGCCGCACCGATGGGGTCATCTGCAAGCAGTTCAAGGGCGACCTTGCCGGCCGCATGCCGCAGTGGCTGCGCTTCCCCATGGAGACGCGCCATGACTGGGAGACGGTCATCAAGCCGCGGCTGCAGGCCGCCTCACCCTGCCGCCACCCCCTCTACTGGGAGGAGAAGAAGCGCATCTGGGCGCAGCGCGACTATCCCCTCTCCATCGGCGGCGGCTCGATATACGGCTGGATCCGCAACTGGATGGGCCTCTCCAACGTCTGCACGGCCTTCTACGACGACCCGGACTGGATCCACGAGATGATGGACTA
>JAAZBY010000216.1 GCA_012513595.1 Chloroflexota bacterium | reverse complement strand
GCCAACGGCCTGGAGGTACTGGCGCCAGCGATAGGCCTCTGCCTCACCCTGGCGCATCATATAGTCGCGGCAGTGCGCGGGCTCGGCGACCATCTTCATGGCCCAGTGGTAGGTGCCGGCGTAGCCCTGCGGGGCGTGGCAAGGGGGCGAGGCGACGATGGCCCGCTCCGTCGCAGCGTAGATCTCCCGGGCCCGCTCCTCCTGGCCGCGCAGGTACTCGTCGGTGAAGGGCGCGGGGATCTCCCACTCGGGCTCGTCAAGATGCGGGATCTCAAAGCTATCCTGGCGCTCCCCGGGGATCAGGTCGAAGAAGCGGCCGCCCACCGGCATGCGCATCTCGATCGGCCCGCCCTTGACCCGGGCAGACTCGAGCGCTCCACCCGGCCTGATGCGGGGCGCAAACCCGGCCGGCACGTCGAACGTCTGCCCGTCCCAGAAGGTGAAGGGCTTCCACGCACCATAGTCCAGGCCCAGGGCCAGGTCGTCGATGGGCAGCATCAGGAAGTCGGCGCCGACCGCGTCGAGGACAGGCTCCTCGACCTCGGCCAGCATCTGGTACAGGTCAAAGACGCGCACGCGCTCCGCGGGGAGGCCAAGCAACCCCTTCAGGGCCCGGTACGACCAGGCCGAGGTGCCCGTCATCCGCGTAGCACCGAGGTCGATGGCGGGGCGATCGGCCTCCTGGTGGTTCAAGATCCGCCGCACACGTTCGCGTGAGTTCATGCGAGATGCCCCCCCGAGGCGACAGCGCGGGGCAAGCGACCGCTCCGAAGTGAGGGTACCTTACCCCTGTGGGCGCGGCAAGTCAATCGTTGGCCGCCGCACGCCCCCCTCGGCGCAACCGGTGGCCTTTGGCCGGTGGGCCGCAGCAAAAGGTCGACAGAGGCAACTTCGTGTATACTGGAACCGCATGCACGTGAGATGTTGCCAACACAGCAGTGCAGGGCACGAGGCGCTCCTGGCCTGGCCTGCGGTGCTGTCGCCTGGCTATCCGGCCGGATGGGTCTCGCATCACGCGGAGGACAGCACAGTGAAAGCGATGATCGTCTACGACTCCTTCTTTGGCAACACGGAAAAGATAGCGGCGGCGATCGCCGAGGGCCTGGGTTCCGCGCCGGATGTGACCGTCGCCCGCGTGGGCGACGTGCAGCCGGCGCAACTGCAGGGGCTGGCGCTCCTGGTCGTGGGCTCGCCCACCAGGGCCTTCCGCCCCTCGCCGGCCACGCTGACCTTCCTGACTGGCCTCGCGGAGGGCAGCCTGGCGGGCACCCTGGTGGCCGCCTTTGACACCCGGAGTGCACCGGAAAAAACGCCGGGCTTTCTCAAGTTCCTCATGCGCATCTTTGGCTACGCGGCCAAGCCGATAGGCGACCGACTGGCCGCCAAAGGCGGGCGGCTGGCGGCGGCACCCGAGGGCTTTGCCGTCCTGGGGAGCGAGGGACCGCTGAAGGACGGCGAGGTCGAGCGCGCCACGGCCTGGGGCAAGACGCTGGCAGCCGCGCGCTAGGCAAGCGTACACTCAGCCATACTTCGTCCGGGCGGGGGCGTTCCCCGCCCGGCGATGTGGTGCGCGCGGCACCTACTGGTCCGCCAGGGCCAGGTCTACCCAGGAAGTGTGCACGGCGCCCGGCTCCAGAATGGTCAGGTGCGCGGCCTTCTGCAGGCCCTTGGCGTAGAGGTTGTGCGCGTCGGTCGAGCAGGACTGGTTCTCGATGCAGAAGAACGGCTGCCCGGCCGGCGTAAAGACCACGCTGTGGGTGAACAGGTCTGAGGCAGTCAGCGTGAGCCTCTTGCCGATCGCGTCATAGAAGATGGTCTGCGGGGCATCGGCGGAGAGGCCCCAGTAGACGTCGTCGATGTCGAGCCCTTCCAGCGAGCGGGGACTGCGCAGGTCGTAGGGGCTGCCATCGAGCGGCTCCAGCCGGCCCGTCGGGAGCAGGTCGATCGCCTCCATGTGCGCCTTGGCCGGCACCTGCAGGCGGACGTCGGCGCGTGCGCCGATGACCGGGAAGTAGGGATGGATGGCCAGCCCGAACGGCAGCTTGGAGGCATCGTCCTCGTTGCGCACGGTGAAGAGCAGGCGCAGCCCGCCGGGGCGCAGCGTGAAGGTGACCTCCAGGCTGTTGCGGATCGGGAACAGGTCGTAGGCCTCGTCGCCGGGCGCCATGCGGAAGCGCGCCGTAAGCGAGGGCCGCTGGCCCTCCAGAACGGGCGGATCGACCTGCCAGACGCGGTCTCTCACCAGGCCATGGATAAAGTTGGGGCCGTTGTTGGGCTGGAAGGTAAAGGTGCGCCCGCCGTAGGTAAAGACGCTGTCGCGCACGCGGTTAGGCGTCGGATAGAGGATCGGCGTGCCCAAAAGGCGCGGGCCATCGGCGTCTCTCCCGAGGTCGACGAGGTAGTCGCGGTCATCGACGCGAAAGCTGAGCAGGTTGCAGCCCTGCTCGGGGCAGACGTCGATCTGCGTCAGGGCCGGTTCGCCGGCCGAGCCCCGACAGGTAAGGCGGGCCAGGCCCCAACCGGTCACGGGGTGCGGAACCTGCTCATAGGAATGCTTGCTCATCGATCGTTCTCCTCATGCAGCCACGGCGGAGTTGCCAGGCGGGCCGTTGTGCTGGCATTATAGCGCGGCATCGGGCGCCCGACACCCCGGGGCACGTCCGTCTGACACTAGATAGGGACCAGAGGAGCACACATGAAGATCACGGCCGTCGAGCCTGTCGTCGTCCACGTCAACCACCGCGGCGACTGGGTGTTCGTCCTGGTGCACACCGACGCGGGGATCACGGGGCTGGGCGAGGCCAGCCACTCGACCGATGACGCTTTGGCGCTTGCGCTTGTGGCTCGCTACGGGGAGCGGCTGGTGGGGCGCGATCCGACGCAGATACAGGCCCTGTGGGCCAGCCTGGTGCGGCGCCACGACGGCCGCGTGGCGCACACCGTCGCCTCCGCCATCGAGCAGGCTCTGTGGGACGTCTTGGGCCAGGCGCTAGGGGTGCCGCTCCGCACGCTATTCGGCGGGCCCGTGCGAGACAGGATCCGCCTGTACGCCAACATCAACCGTCACGTGGTGGACCGCAGCCCGGCGGCCTTTGCCCGCGCGGCCGAGCAGGCCGTCGCGCAGGGCTTTACCGCGGTGAAGCTAGCCCCCTTTGACGAGGTCGTTGCTCCCGACCGTGTGCGCACCGGGCCGCGCGCCGCCTGGCACCCGGGGGTGGAGCGCATCGAGGCCGTCCGCGCTGCCATCGGGGAAGAGGTCGAGCTCCTGGTGGACTGTCACTCCCGGTTTGACGAGGCCGAAGCGCTCACCGTGGCGCAGGCGCTGGGCGGCTCTCGCCTGTTCTGGTTCGAGGAGCCCGTGCCACACACCCGCGTTGACGCGCTGGCACGCCTCACCGCCCGCTCGCCCTTCCCGGTGGCCTCGGCCGAGAGCGTCTTTGCGGTGGAGGGCTTTGCACCCTTCCTGACGCAGCGCATCGTCGACGTGATCATGCCCGACGTCAAGCATTGCGGCGGCCTGCTGGAGATGGCCCG
>JAAZBY010000215.1 GCA_012513595.1 Chloroflexota bacterium | reverse complement strand
TCGCAGCAGCGAGGGCTGCCGTCCTCAGACCCCCGGGGGTCGTGACGGAGTCGGCCGCCAGCACGCTCCGTGAGCCGGCTTTAGCCGGCGTCCCTTGTAGGGCGGGGGCTTGCCTGCCCCCCGAACGGGGGAGCCCCGCCCGGGTGGCCGCGGCAGGCCTCCCGCCTTGTCGTCCCGAGCGGAGCTGTCCTGCGCGCCGGGCCGGCACGCCAGCGGCCCCCGGCCTGTCGCGCCGCGGGAGACAGCCCGCCACCACATCAGGAGGTACCATGCATCGCATCGTCGCCAGTTGGCTGGTCGTGGGGATTACGGCCGCCCTGGTCATCCTGGCCGCCGCCGTGGCCCTGCTGCAATCGGCCTAGCCCCCGGGCGGGCGCCCTAGTCGGAGGGCGTCACCACGCTCAGGACGGCGTAACAGCCGGCCTCCTGGGCGTCCACCCGCACCACCACGCGCCGCACGCCCTTGCGGAAGACGATATAGTCCGGCTCGTACGACTCTTCCGCGGCATAGTGCCAGCCGAGCGGCTCGAGCGCCTCGCGGTGCGCCTGCAGCACCTGCGCGGCGTTGCCTGCCAGCCGGTACGTCCACGAGTCGCACTCGTGGCTGGCGCCCTCCGCGGCTGCCGGCAGGGCCACGTCCGGCGGGAGGGCCACCTCCGTGCACGGCGAGGGACGCCGCACGACGACCTGCGCGCCCTGCTCGCGCAGGGCCACCCGCGCCAGCAGCGTCGCCTTGCCCGCGTAGGTCAGGCAGCGGGCCTCCGCCTCCATCGCCAGGAGCAGCCGGGACTCCTCCCCCAGCCAGACGTCCACCGTGCCGCTCTCCACGTCGGGCAGGTCCATGGCCGCGAGCCACTCTGGGCGCACCGCGGCCGGCCCGAAACGGTACTGGTGGGCCGGCAGGCCGTTCCAGTCGGCCACCCCCAGGTCCTGGCGCCCCTCCGGCCGGAGCATCAGGGCCGGCTCCAGCAGCCAGGCCAGCTTACCCAGGCGGGCGGTCACGTCTGGCCATGGGGCGCCGTCAGGGGGCGCGGCGGCGTCGCGCGCCGTCCACTCGCCCGCGTCGAACGAATACCAGGCGCCGCCGTACTGCACCTCATCGAGGCGCACGGCCTCCTCCCCGCTCTCACCCACAAAGGTCACCCGTAGCCGCAGCGAGGGCGGCGTGCTGCCGAGCTCGTACAGGACCGCCAGGCTGGAAGGCAGCCCGCCATCGGGGGTCATGATCAGCGTGGCTTCGTAGCGCGCCCCGCCAAGCTCGCGGGGGTCGGCCAGGTGGGCCAAAGGATCGTGCGGGCCGGGCAGAACAGCGGGTGAGCCGTCACCCCCCGGCGCTTCGGTGCCGGCCGTCGCCGCGCTGCCGGCCGGGGTGGGCGAGGGCGGGCGGGGCGTCGGGTACGGCTGCGGCACGGCTACCGGCAGGGCGGCGCTGGCCCCCGCGCTTGGCGCCAACGCCTCTGCCGGCGGCAGCAGGACCGCGTCGGGCGCGGCCAGGTCAGCGGCCTGTGGCGCGGCCGCCGCCACCCGGGGCGACCACCAGGCCTCTTGCCCGGCGGTGGCGCTCAGCAGGCCGGACCAGCGGCCCAGCCGCTCGAGCGCCGCACGGGCGCGGGCGTTGTCGTCGTGCAGGCCGAGCGTCCAGGCCATGGTCAGCACGGCGACCGTCAGGTAGGCGGCGCGCACAGCCAACCGGCTGCCGGGCCGGGGGGGCCGCGCGGGCTTGGCATGGTGAACGTGTAACTGGGGGAAAAGTGGCCTCAATGAGGGGGCGGGCAGAGGCGGGTTCCCCCCGCGGGCGCTGGCGCCGCGGGGCAGTGCTCTGCCGGGCCTACTCCTTCCTTGCTCGCAGTGTGGGCCTGGCCGCCGGGCCGTCGGGCAGAGGGGCGTCCCCCCTCCCCTAGTGGACCAAGGCCCGCGCCACGCACACACCGGGCGGCGTGCCGACCGTCTGGGCTCACCGTCTCTCGGCAGGTGCCCCTCCGAGGAAGGCACCGCCGCGATCCAGGTGGCAGGCTGTCGATCTCACGCTAAAGCAAGAGCAAGAAGTGCAACCAGGAATACAGAGGGTACTTGAAACTGTTACAAGTCTTATAACAAGCCATCCCACCCAACGCGAGGGCAAAAACCGGATGACTGATTATGCCCGCATTATAGCGGCAGGGCCGGGCATTGTCAACATTGTTAGGGTATGTTAACCAACCGTCCGGCCGTCTGCGTTTGACCGGCTGCCGACCCTAGGCCGCCGCGCCCCACACCGGCCCGCTTTGGACTGCGCAGGCTAGCCTGCGCTCTGCCATGCCCCGCGCCGCGGAGGCAGAGGGGCTTGCCCCGACCGCTGCCCCCGCCAAAGCCTCGCCAGCCCTCGGGACAGGCCGCGCCGCGCCCCAGAGCGGCCCGCTTTGGACTGCGCAGGCTCGCCTGCGCTCTGCCATGCCCCGCGCCGTGGAGGCAGAGGGGCTTGCCCCGACCCCGCCCCCTCCCCCTACGCCGCCATCGCCAGGCGCGTCTGCGCCTCGATCAGCCGCCGGTAGAGCCCGTCGTTCTCCATCAGCTCCTCGTGCGAGCCCATCTCCGAGATGCCCGTGTTCTGCAACACCACGATGTTGTCCGCATTGCGCACCGTCGACAGGCGATGCGCAATCACCAGCGTCGTGCGCCCCGCCATCAGCCGCTCCAACGCCTCCTGGATCTGCAGCTCCGTCTCGGTGTCTACCGATGACGTCGCCTCGTCAAGGATCAGGATCGGCGCATCCTTCAGCACCGCCCGGGCGATCGAGATGCGCTGCTTCTGCCCGCCCGACAGCTTGGCGCCCCGCTCGCCGATCAGCGTGTCGTACCCGTCCGGCAGCGCCTTGATGAACGTGTGGGCGTTGGCCACCTGCGCCGCCGCGATCATCTCCTCCTCGGTGGCCTCCGGCCGGCCGAACAGGATGTTGTCTCGCACGGTGCCGTGGAACAGGAACACGTCCTGCAGCACCATGGCCACCTGTTCGCGCAGGCTGGTCAGCGTCAGCGAGCGGATATCCTGCCCGTCCAGCAGAATGGCCCCGCCCGTCACGTCGTAGAACCGCGGGATCAGGCTCACCATGGTCGACTTGCCCACCCCCGTGGGCCCCACCAGCGCCACCATCGAGCCCGCCGGCACCTCCAGGTCGATGTGCTCCAGCACGGGGTCCTCCGGCAGGTATGAGAAGGACACATCGCGGAAGGTGATGTGCCCCTCGGCCCGCCCCGTGAGCGCCACGGCCCCGGGCAGGTCGGCCACGTCGGGCGTCTCGTCCAGCAGCTCCACCACGCGGTCGGCGCCGGCGGCCGCCTCCTGGATCCCCTCCCAGGCGGTGGCCAACTGGCGCACCGGCTGGTAGAACTGGCCCAGGTAGGCGAAAAAGGCCACCAGCTCGCCGGGCGTCAGCACCTGCTGGAAGGCCAGCCGGCCGCCAAAGTACACCACCACCACGGTGCCCAGCGCCGCGCTCCACTCCACGGCGGGGCCAAAGGTGGCCATCAGGCGCAGCGCCCGCAACAGCGAGTTCTTGTAGTTCTCGATCCGCCCGCTGATGCGCACCGCCTCGATGTCCTCGCGGTTGAAGGCCATGATCTCACGGATGCCCGAGATGTTGTCGGCCAGGATGGCGTTCAGCTCGCCGAGCTCCTTCTGCCGCTGGCGGAAGGCCGGCCGCACCACCCGGGCAAACCCGCGCATGCCCAGGATGATGAACGGCACCGGCACCAAGGTCAGGAGCATCAGCTTCCAGTTGATGGCGCTCAGCACGAGCGACACGCCCACTAGCTTCAGCACGTTGACGGCCGTATCGGGCACGGCATGGGCGATGAGCCGCTCGAAATAGTCCGAGTCGTTCACCATGCGCGACATGATCTGCCCGGTCTGCTGGTCCGCATAGTAGCGCAGCGAGAGGCGCTGCAGGTGCCGGTAGATGTCGCGGCGCGCGTCGGCCACCACGCCCCAGCCGGCCAGGTGGCCGGTATAGGAGCGCACAAAAGAGAGCCCCGCGCCGATGGTCTGCAGGATGAGCAGCCCGCCGGCCATGATCGCCACCAGGTAGGCGGTGCCGAGCGTCCAGAGGCCCGTCTCCACCGTCAGGCCAAAGGGGGCCACCACGGCGTCGACCCAGGCGGGCAACGGCTCGCCCGAGATAGCGTCCAACAGCAGGCGGTAGACCTGCGGCGGGGCCAGCTCGATGGCCACCAGCGCCACCATGGCGCAGATGCTGGCAAACAGGTAACCGCGATAGGGGCCAAGATACGTAAACACCCGGCGAACGGTCTTCACGTCCAACCTCCTCAAACGTGTCACTGTCGGCAACAGCTGACGCCATGACGAAGCGCCGTCCCGCTGGACGCGCGCGTAAAGGGCGCGCCGGTCCGTGCCCCGGTGCGCCCCGCGGATAGGCTGCATGCTACTGCCCCCGGAGTCCCCAGGCCACGGGGCGCTCCGCGCCGTCGGCCTACTGCTCCGGGCCCTGCCGCCCGATGTTGGCCAGGAACTCGGCCCGGGTCGACTGGTTGCGCTTGAAAATGCCCAGCATGGCGCTGGTCACCATGCGGGCGTTCGACTTTTTCACGCCGCGCATCGCCGCACAGAGGTGAAAGCCCTCCACCACCACCGCCACGCCCATCGGCTTCAGCACGCCCTGCAGGAACTCGGCGATCTGGCGGGTCATCTGCTCCTGGATCTGCAGCCGCCGGGCATACATCTCTACCACCCGGGGGATCTTGCTCAGCCCGATGACGCGGCCGGCGGGAATATAGCCCACGTGCGCCTTGCCCATGAAGGGGAGCATGTGGTGTTCGCAGAGGCTGTAGAAATCGATGTCGCGCACGATGACCATCTCGTCATAGTTGACCTCAAAGATGGCCCCGTTGACCAGCGCGACCGGGTCGACGTGGTACCCGGCCGTCAGCTCTTCGTACATGCAGGCGATCCGCTCGGGCGTGCGCTGCAGCCCGGGGCGGTCCGGATCCTCGCCGATGGCGGTAAGGATCGTGTGTACGGCGGAGGTGATGTCCGGATCGCACTCGCGTTGCGTGATCTCTTCCATCTCCTGCCGGAACACGTCGTAATCCAGAGGGTTGACCTTCAGTGGCGGCATGACCTTCTCCCTAGCGATCTCGCTACGTCCGGCCATTATACCACAGTCGCCCGGACCGTCCGACACGGCGGCCCCATTCCCGGCAGTGCCCAGCCCGGCCGCCACAGCCCGCCCGTACCCAGGGCCGCCATAGCAAGATAGACAGGATTTACAGGATTACCAGGATTGGGGATATGGTTCACGCTGCTTCCCCACAGTACCTATGTCTGCGGCAGTCCTCAAATCCTGCAAATCCTGTTAATCCTGTCCTTCTTCTCTTCCTGCTTAGGCGTCCGTGCGCCTGCGCTCGATCTCGACGCCCACGGCGCGCCCGTAACGCAGGGCGCGGGTCTTTTCCACGCGCACCCACACCCCCTCCACGCGCGAGTCCTCCAGGCACAGCCGCGCGACCGCCTCGGCCAGCGCCTCCACCAGGAAGTAACGGGACCCCTCGGCCAGCGCCACGATGCGCCGCGCCGTGGCGCCATAGTCCACGGTATCGGCCAGATCGTCGGAGGCGCCGGCGCGCCGCGTGTCGGTGTTCAGGGCCACGTTGATCAGGACGTCCTGCGGCTTGTGCCGCTCGTCGTCGTTCACGCCGATGATGGCCCGCACCAAGAGGTCTGAGATCAGAATCTTGTCCAAGTTACCCCCGAAGCATACAGACCGGCCCCGGCGGCCGCCGCTCGCCAGGCTAGAGCAGGTGCTCCCCGCCGTCGACGGTGAGCGTCTCCCCGGTGACGAAGCCGCTCCCCAACAGGTACAGCATGGCCCGCACGACCTCCTCCGGAGAGCCGTTGCGCCTGGCGGGGACCCGCTCGGCCAA
Organism: Chloroflexota bacterium; assembly: GCA_012513595.1. The sequence goes on along the minus strand of JAAZBY010000215.1, from coordinate 487 downwards.
CCGGCGAAAGTACGTGCCATCGTCGCCGGGCGGCGCCAGGATGGCCCCCGGGGCGATGGCGTTCACCTGCACGCGCGGCCCCAGGGCCAGCGCCAGCGAGCGGGTCAGCGCCTCGAGCCCGGCCTTGCTGACAATATAGGCCATGTAGGCGCGCCCGGGGCGCTGCGCGCGCCAGTCGGTGATGTTGATGATGTGGCCGCCGCCGCGCTCGCCCACCTGCCGGGCGAAGGCCTGGCTCAGGAAAAAGGGCGCCCGCAGGTTGACGGCCATATGCCGTTCCCAGGCGTCCAGGGTGGTCTCTTCCAGGGTGCCCCGCTCAAAGAGCGAGGCCGAGTTCACCAGGATGTCCAGCGGGCCGCAGGCCGCGGCCGCCTCGGCCACCAGGCGCGCGGGGGCGGCCGGGTCGGCCAGGTCCGCGCCGATGGCCGCCGCCTGCCCGCCGGCCGCCCGGATGGCCGCGGCCAGCTCCTCCGCCGGGCCAGCCGAG
>JAAZBY010000017.1 GCA_012513595.1 Chloroflexota bacterium | reverse complement strand
GGACCTCCTCCAGCCGGCGGAGCAGCCCGGCGGCCTCGTCCTTGGCCAAGCCGGGGCGCGCCCATAGCGGGAAGGCCGCGGGGTTCTCGACCAGCACCGGGCAGAGCAGCCCGCGCTCCAGCAGCGCCCCCAGGGCGGCCTGCAGGCGCTCGCCGTCAAAGGCTGCGGCGTAGGAGGCCTGGCCATCGACCATGAGCTGGATGCTGGCACTCCCGCGCACGTGCCGTTCCCAGGCCTGCTGCACAAAGGCACGATAGGCCTGCGCGTCACTCAGGACGTCGGCCAGCGGCCAGCCGCGGTAGGCCGGCTGCCCTGCCAGGTCGTCCAGCAGGGCCCGCCGGATGGCCGGCGGCAGGGGGCCCGTGCCCTCGTGCACGCCGCTCAGCCATAGGAGCAGCGCGCCTGGGTCGGCCAGGGACCGCAGCGCAGCGCCGAACACCTCGCGGAGGATGACCTCGGCGGTGGCGCGGCGGTTCAGTCGCCTTTCCGGCGGCGGGGCGGCCGCCAGGGCCCGGCGCTGCGCGGGCGTCAACTCGCGGACGAGCGGCAGCGAGTAACCCGCGAACTCGTCCGCCAGGGAGAGTTCCACGCGGTGCCCCTCCTCCCACAGGTCGTAGGGGAGCGCCTCGAGCGGCCCGCGGGTTACGATCAGCACCGGCTCGGCGAACGTCCAGGGGCGCAGGGCCTCGGCCGCCGCCCAGGTGCCGAAGGGGTCGCCCTCGCAGACGAGCCGGTACCCCCGCCCGGCCAGGGCCTGCCGGACGTCGTCGTCCTCCAGGAGGCCGTCGGGGTCCGAGGCGAGCACCAGCGGGTGCGCCCCGGCGGGGAAGCGGCGCAGGATGCGCTCTCTCATTCGGTCATCAGGGTGGCGTTGTCATAGTACATCAACAGGTCGGGGTCCTCCTCGAGGGCCGCGCGGGGCAGGCGCTCGGCGACGCGCACGATGGTGCCATAGTCGCGGGCGGCCCAGGCGCGGGCAAAGCCGGCGCGCACCGCCTCTGACCGGAAGGCGCGCAGGCGCCCGCTCTCAGCGGCGTACTCGTCAAACTCGCGCCAGAGCCCGCGCAGGCGCAGCCGCTCCAGGTCTCCGCTGCGGCCCCCGTCGGGCACGTACCAACGGCCGCGGTCGTCCTCGAGAAAGCCCTCCTCAAGGACCTGGCGCAGCTCAGGCAGCGCCTCGTAACGGGACTGGTGCAGATGCTGGAGAAAGGCGGGCTGGATGTCCTGATAGGTGGCTGGGGCGCCGCCCAACGCCGGGCTGAGGCGCTGGCGCAGCCACTGGATGGCGGACTTTTCATCGCTCACAAGAAAGGTCAGCTGCTGGACCTCGGCGCCGGCCATCTTAGCCTGGTCGTAGACGGCGGCCTGCTCGGGGAGGAAGAACATGCCGTCCCGCTCGGTAAAGCGTTCGCGCAGGCCGGCGTAGAACTCGGCGGCCGAGAGCGGTACCGTGGCGCCGCGGGTGAGGTGGAAGGCCACCATGCGGTCATAGAGGAGAAAATCGCGGCGCTCGGCAGAGGCCTCGATGGTGCCGTCCACCACTGGGGGCACGGGCAGGCGGCCCAGGTGGGCGCGCACGAAGGCCCAGGCGCCCTCGGTGCTGCCCGCCGTGCGCCGGAACTCCTCCTCCAGGCCGCCGTTGGGCTTGTAGGCAGAGATGACCAGGTCCTGCTTGACGGCGCCCGAAGCAGTGACTTGCTTGAACGTACCCATACCCTTGTCCATGGTGCGCACGTCGGCCACAACAAGCCCGGCTCTCAGCAGTGCCTCCTGGATCGCATTCCACACCGAGTTCCGAGTGTTGTGGAACTCGATGGTGACCCAGCGGCCGGGCTTGAGCGCCTGTCGGATGTTCGTAAAGGCGCTGAGCATCATGCCCTGGTAGTCGGTAAGCGAGTGGCCATCCCGCTTGCGCCTATGGACGACTGCCTCGTGTTCGGGCGTGGTAAGCAGGCCCAGCCATGATTCCCACACGATACTTAGGTCTGAGTAGATGATGTTGCTGCCGAATGGCGGATCCACGAACACGTAGTCCACACAATCAGGCGAGGTAACCGCGGACGACGCGGAGCACGTAGACAACGTGGCGGAGCCACGGGCCGCCCCACGTGACATGCCTGCCATTGCTTTTATCTTGCCACGCAGAGCGTACCAGGGGCTGATCTCTGCGGTAAGGGCTGCTACGTAGAGTGTCCCGCTGAGTAGTTGGTTTACCTGTGAGTAGCCGTCCTTGCGGTATCTATTCAGCAGGGAAAAACCCATCGTTACTGACTGCAGCCAGACGAGTAGGCGGTTCCGCACCGAAGCATTCTGTACTTCACGCGCCTTGTGCCACAGAAGGGACGTCATGTACAGATTTCGATTCGTGTAGAAGTCGGTGACGGAGTAGATTCCCAAGGATCGGTAGTCCCTTTCGTACCACAGATCAATATTGTCGTCGATGCGCCGTCTAGGCACCTGCCACCGAGGGGGCACGTCGTCAGCACGGCTTGCTGTATGCAGGTCATGGCTGTCCGGTCGTTTCTCGTACCGCTTTCCTGCCACCTCGTACTCTATGAGGACGGGCGAGCGCCTCGACTTCCTGGTCGACCGCCCTGACACGGGATCAACCGATGTAGACGTGGCACGCGCTAGGCCCGTCCTCTCCTGCTGGCTCCCACAGCCGGGACAGGCGAACTGACCCAGTACCTTGCGAGTACTCGGATCCACTGCGACATCCCAGAAGACAATGTCGTGGCCGCAGTCTGGGCAGAGAAACACATCGGACCACACCGTTTGGTTGATGAGGCCCTTGATCCGGTGACGGC
>JAAZBY010000214.1 GCA_012513595.1 Chloroflexota bacterium | reverse complement strand
CGCAGTAGCGCGCCAGCGGCGACCGGAGTGTAGTGATGAACACATATCGTAAAGACCGGGCCAACACCTTCATCCAGGAGGAGCTCACCCTGGCGCTGGCGCGCCAGGTCAAAGACCCGCGTGTGACCAATCTGTCGGTCACGGCCGTCGAGCTGACGGCTGACAAGCGCGTCGCGCGGGTCTTTGTGTCCGCCCTGGGCGGCGAAGAGGCCCTGCGCGAAGGCCTGGAAGGGCTCCGCAGCGCCAGTGGCGTGTTGCGGCATCACCTCAGCCAGGTGCTGCATTGGCGGTTCACGCCCTACCTGGAGTTCCGTGTGGACCGCTCGCTGGAGTACGGAGCGCGCATCGAGGCGATCTTCCAGGCCATCGCCGAGGAGAGGGCCGCCGGGGCGGACGCCTCTGACGATGAACCGGACGCGGAGCCCGATGAAGGCCAAGAGTGAGATCCGGCGCGTTCTGGGGCGCTGCCGGTCCGTCCTGCTGATATCGCACGTCAACCCCGATGGCGATACGGTGGGGGCGGCGCTGGGGCTGGCTTGGGCACTGCGGAGCCGTGGGGCCGTGGCGACGCTGTCGTGCGCGGACCCGCTGCCGCCCGCGTTGCGGTTTCTGCCGGGCGCCGATGCCTACGCGGCCCGGGCACTCTCTGACGAGGACTGCGTCATTGCGGTCGACGCAGCGGACGTGGCCCGCCTCGGCAGCGTCTACGACGCGGCACGCGATGGGCGCGTGCCCCTGGTGGTGATCGACCATCATGTCACCAATCGGGGTTACGGAGACGTCAACCTGGTGGAGGAACGCTCTTCCACCGCCGAGCTGGTGCTGGAGCTGCTCGATACGCTCGGGATCCCCCTGGACCAGACGATCGCCACCTGCCTGATGACCGGCCTGGTGACGGACACGCAGGGCTTCCGCACCTCGAACACCTCCGCCCGTTCCTTTGCGGCGGCGGGACGGCTGATCTCGGCCGGGGCCGACCTGGAGGAGATCAACCGCGCGGCCTTCAAACAGCGTACGGTGGGCTCTCTGGCCGTGTGGGGGCAGGCGCTGTCTGGTGCGCGCTTTGAGGAGGGCATCGTCTGGGCGGCTGTATCGCGTGAGATGTTGGCGCGGAACGGCCAGCGGGATGACACGGTCAGCGGCCTGGTCAACTTCCTGGCCACCGTGGACGAGGCGCGCATCGCGGCCGTCTTCCACCAGGTGGACGAGGAACACGTCGAGGTGGGGCTGCGGTCGGTGCCCGGCGTGAACGTGGCGGCCGTAGCGGCGCGGTTTGGTGGTGGGGGGCATGCACAGGCTTCCGGGTTCACCGCTACGGGCCTGCTCCCCGAGGTGATCGAGCAGGTTCTGCCGGCCCTGCGGGCTGCGGTGAACGGCGGAGAGCCGGGGACCCATGGCTAGCGCCGGGCCGGGGCGGGCCCGGCCGGAGGAGCGCACCCCGGGGGTGCTCGTCCTGGACAAGCCCGCCGGGCTGACCTCGCACGACGTCGTAAATCGGGTGCGCCGCCTGACGGGCGAAAGGCGCGTGGGGCACGCCGGCACCCTCGACCCGCTGGCCACCGGCGTCCTGGTGCTCTGCCTGGGGAGCGCCACCCGCATTGCCGAGTACTTGGCCGACCTGCCCAAGGTGTACCGTGCCACGGTGCGCTTGGGGATGACGACAGATACCTGGGATGCGGAAGGCGAGGTCACCGGTGAGGTTGACGCGACGGGCGTCTCGCGGCGCGCCGTCGAAGAGGCTTTGGCCGGCTTTGAAGGCCGCATCGCCCAGGTGCCCCCCATGTACTCGGCGCTCAAGCGCAACGGGCGCCCCCTCTACCGCCTGGCCCGCCAAGGGATCACGGTAGAGCGCGAGGCGCGCGATATCGAGGTTCACGAGATCACGCTGGAGGACTGGCGCCCTCCGGAAGTGGTGTTCCGTGTGCGCTGCTCCAAGGGGACCTATGTGCGCGCGCTCGCGCATGAGCTCGGCGAGCAGGTGGGCGTGGGGGGCACCCTGGTTGGCCTCGTGCGGGAGGCCGTCGGGCACCTGACGATCGCAGGGGCGGTGGGGCTGGCGGAGCTCGAATCGGCCGGGGCGGCATGGGCGCGCTACTTGCTCCCCGCGGCGGTGGCCCTGCGGCACCTGCCGAGCGCCGTTCTCGATGCTCAGGCCATCACCGACGTGCAGCACGGACGCACGGTGGCGCTGGCGACCCCGGCGGACGCGGGGCCGCTGTGTGCCTACGATGGGGAGGGGCGCCTGATCGCCGTGATGCGACGCGTAGAGGGCGAGGGGCTCTGGCAGCCCGCGAAGGTGTTGCTGGGAGCAGTCTGAGGCGGAATGATAGCGCGCGAGCCGGGCAGAGAGCCAACCATGAGAGTCTACGACAGTCTCGAGATCCCCGCGCCCGAGCGGGACGTGGTACTGACGATCGGGTCGTTCGATGGCGTTCACCTCGGGCACCGGCACCTCCTCAGCAGCCTGGTGCAGCATGCCCGCGCTACGGGGCGGCTCAGCGGGGCGCTGACGTTCTTCCCCCACCCTCGCGCCGTGCTTCATCCCACGCGAGCGCCGCAGTACCTGACCACGCAGGAGGAGCGCAACGCCCTCCTGGAGGCCACGGGGCTGGATCTGCTCATCGTTCTGCGGTTTGACCGCGCCATGGCTGCCATGAGCGGGGAGGCCTTCCTGCGGCTCTTGGTAGAGCGAGTGCGCATGCGCGAGCTGTGGGTGGGCGACGACTTTGCCCTGGGCCGAGGGCGTGAGGTGGACGTACAGCGCCTTCACGAGCTGGCTGGGCCGCTGGGGTATGCGCTGCAGGTTGTGGCGCCGTACCTGGATGACGAGCAGCCGATCAGCAGCACGCGCATCCGCGATTTCCTGACGCAGGGGATGGTGTCGGAGGCGCGGCGGCTCTTGGGCCGCCCGGTGACGTTCACGGGCCAGGTGGTGGCCGGCGAAAGGCGCGGCCAGCAGCTTGGCTTCCCGACGGCCAACCTGCCACTGGACCCCAGCCGGGCCATCCCGCGTGACGGCGTGTATGTGGTCTGGGCTATTGTCGACGGGGAGCGCCATCCGGCGGTCGCCAACCTGGGGGCGAGCCCGAGCTTTGGCAGCACCACGCGGCTCCTCGAAGTGCACCTTCTGGACTATGCCGGCAACCTGTACGACAAGACCATGACTGTGGAGTTTGTCGAGCGTCTGCGCCCTATCCGTCGCTATGCCGACCGGGACGCCCTGGTGCGGCAGATCGCACGCGATGCGGAGGCGGCCCGCCGTGCGCTGGTGGGCGAGCAGACGGCCGGCTAGGGGGGAGCATGGCGTCATTCCAGGAGGTCGGCCACACGGCGGACCTGGCGCTGCGTGTGGAGGCGGTTGACCTGGCCACTCTCTTTGCCACGGCGGCGCGCGGGATGTACCACCTGATGGGGTGCACGGCTGATGACGATGCCCGCCCAGTGACGCGCAAGATCACGCTGGAGGCGCCCGACGTCGAGACCCTGCTGGTGGATTGGCTGGGGGAGCTCCTCTACCTGTTTGACGTGCACGCCGAGTGCTTCCACGATTACGAGGCTCTCGCCGTCGACCGCGGGCGTATCAGCGCCCGGGTGCACGGCCGCGCCGGGGCAAGGGCCGAGAGGGGCATCAAGGCGGTGACCTATTCCGGCCTGCGCATCACGGAGACTCCCGAGGGCTGCCTGGCGACGGTCACGTTCGACGTCTGAGGCGCCGGCAGGGGGCGATCGCGCCCCCTCAAGGGAGGATTAAGGATGACGGACAAGAACCTGGCGCAAGTTGCGCCGTACGTATACGAGGTTTCGGCCAGCTATCGGCAGGACATGCGCGTGCCGGCGCGCCTGTATGCTGACGAAGAGGTGCTGGCCCAGGCCCGAGAGGATCGTTCTCTCGAGCAGCTGATCAACACGGCCACCCTGCCCGGCATCGTCGGGCGTGCCCTGGCCATGCCCGATGTGCACCAGGGCTATGGCTTCCCGATCGGCGGCGTGGTGGCCACGGCTGTGGAAGACGGGGTCATCTCCCCCGGCGGGGTGGGTTACGACATCAACTGCGGGGTGCGCCTGCTCTCCTCAGCCATCGACGTTGACGCGCTGCGGCCGCACTTGCGCAGGCTGCTGGCAGCCATCGACGCGCGGGTCGGCTCTGGCGTGGGGGCCTCGGGGTCTCTGCGCCTCAAGCAGAAGGAGCTGCGCGCCCTGCTCGAGGAAGGCGCCGGCTGGGCTGTTCGCCAGGGGTATGGCAGCCGCGAGGACCTGGAGCACACTGAAGATGCCGGCCGGATGGCCTCGGCCGATGCCGGCGCCGTCAGCGACCGGGCGCTGGAACGCGGCCTGAACCAGGTGGGCACGCTCGGGTCGGGCAACCACTTTCTGGAGATCGACGAGATCACCGAGGTGTTCGATGCCGAGACGGCCGCCGCGTTCGGCCTGGCCCAGGGGCGCATCTGCGTCTGGATCCACTGCGGGTCGCGCGGCCTGGGGCACCAGGTGTGCACCGACGCGGTGCGCGCCATGCAGCAGGCCACGGTCAAGTACGGGATCCGCCTGCCCGATCGCGAGCTGGCGGCGGCGCCGTTCAGCTCTCCCGAGGGGCAGCAGTACTTTGCCGCGATGAGCGCTGCGGCGAACTATGCCTGGGCCAATCGCCAGGTGATCGCCCACCTGATCCGGCAGACTTTTGAGGACGTTCTGGCGGGGCAGGTTCGCAACGTACACCTGCCGATGGTGTACGACGTGTGCCACAACATCGCCAAGGTCGAGGCCCACGAGGTGGACGGGCGCAGCCGGCAAGTGTGCGTGCATCGTAAGGGGGCCACCCGCGCATTTGCCGCGGGCCGGAGCGAGCTGCCCCCGGTCTACCGACACACGGGCCACCCGGTGCTGGTGCCCGGCGACATGGGCACCGGCTCCTACGTTCTGGTGGGCACGGAGGCGGCCATGCGCGAGACGTTCGGCTCCTGCTGCCACGGGGCAGGCCGCGTGATGAGCCGCTCTGCCGCACGGCGCAAGGTGAGCGCCCAGGAGCTGCGCGCCGAGCTCGAGGAGAAGGGTATCCTGGTCCAGGCGGGCAGCCGGGCGGGCCTAGTGGAAGAGGCCCCGGGGGCGTACAAGGACGTCGATCGCGTCGTGAACATCGTCGAGAAGGCGGGGATCGCCCGACGCGTGGCGCGCACGCGTCCGCTCGGCGTTATCAAGGGATAGCGCGGCGGGCAGGGAAGTGCTGCGCCCTATTGACCGCCAGGACCCCACACCCTACAATCGCGGTATCATCGGCCCGGGCCGACCCGGGCCAGGCAGATAGCATCAGGAGCAGAGGATCGATGGCCAAGAAGCGCTCGCGCAAGGGGAACGTCAGGGCGGCCCGGGGGGCCGTCGCCAGGCAGGCTACGCCGGTTCGCAGCGCGCCCACCCGGCCGGCCACGCCGCCCGCCGAAGCCAAGGCGGAGCGCGGCTCAGCGGTCGATTTTGCCGCCGAGTACCACTGTGTGGTGGACGACCTGAAGCGGATCGGCATCCTGGCGGCGGCGATGTTCGCCACGCTGGTCGCCCTGGCCCTGATCATCGGCTAGAGGCGGCCTCAGGGGCGCTGCCGGGCTCCGGCTGCTCGGGGCCGCCGGCCAAGGGCGCGTTCAGCGGCGCAGCGCGGCGGGGCAGGGCCAGCTGGAGCGCCGCAAGGCAGAGGATGCGCACGAGTAGGCCGGCCCACAGCGTGTTGGTCAGGGCCAGGATGGCCGTGCTGACCCAATCCAGCGCCCAATCCAGGTAGACGCGCCGGCGCTCGGTGCTCGTCTGCAAGCGCCACTGGGTGCGCGGGCTGGTGTGGGCGGCCAGCATGCGCATGACCACGCCCAGCCACATTCCCCAGTAGGACCCCAAGAGCGGCATGAGGGCAGCGCGGCAGGTGGCCAGCTGCCCTTCCGCGCGCACGGCCCCTACGACTGCGGCCGGCACGGCTGGCGGCTGCTGGCTGCTAGGCTGCTGCGGCTGCGGCGCGTGTTCGCCGCGTCGCTCCCCCCACAGGAAGGCCAGCCAGGCCACGGTCAGCGCGGTGCCGGCCAGCAGCGGCCCGAGGACCTCTCCCCAGCGCGGTGTGCCCAGCCCCACGTCCGCCGGTGAGTAGACCCCCAAGATGACCATGAGGAAGGGGTACCCCACGGCTGCCGCTACGCCCGCGAGATCCCTCAGCAGCGGGCCGCCAGCCTGTCGCACGCCGTCAGCCAGGCGCAGGTGGCGGCGCAGGTAGCGCATCTCGCGCAGGCGCGCCTGCCACTCGGCCTGGCTCAGCAGCGCATAGAGCACCACGTAGGCGAGCCCGGCGAGCAGGGCTTGCCACTCATCCTGGTGCCATAGCGACGCGATTCTGGCCAGCATGCTCACGGCTCCTGTTCGGGTGTTTCGTCGCGGGCGGGCAGGGGTGCCCGCTACTCGGCGGGCAGAAGAACCGGCACGCCCTCGACGGCCAGCCCCGTCTCTTCGACCGTCACCCGCAGGTACTGCGGCGGAGCTCCCTCTGCCGACGGGACGTCGAGTGCCCCCGGGGTGACGTAGCGCACGCCGTCTCGCACCTCGTCGCTAGAGGCGGGCAGGTGCCCGGCCACGACCAAGTCCACCCCCTCGCTGGTCATCAGCTGCTGAAAGGCCTCCCCCCCGGAGGCGAGGACCTCGGCGCCCTCGGCCGCCGCAAAGGGCGGGTAGTGCAGGGCCACCACGCGCAGCCCGGCAGAAGTGCCGGCGAGGTCCGCCGCAAGCCAGGCCAGTTCCTCGTCGCCCAGCGCGCCCTCGGAGGCGTTGACTACCGCCACATGGAGGGGGCCGCGGTCGAAGGAGTAGTGCGCGGCGGGCGCCCCACTAAAGGCCAGGTAGGCGACGAGGTGCCCGTCCGCGTTATCCTGCTCGCCCGGGGTAGGGTAGAAGGGGACCGGATACTCGGCCAAGAGTTCCCGCCACTCCTCGAACGCGACCTGCGTGCCGGTGGCAGTCATGTCGCCGGTGTGCAGCACGAACACGTCGCCCTCCTGCAGGATGGCCTGCAGGGCGGCGCGGGCGGCAGCAGCGGCGCCCTGGCTGGCCCCCAGCACCGCGAACGTCCAGGGCCCGCCGCTCTCCTCGGGCGGCACGGAGGTGGCCGCGGCCACCGGCGCGGTCGGCTCGGCCGTGGGCGCGGCGGTTGGCTGGGGCGGCACGGGCGAGGGCGTCCAGAGGACGCGCGGGGTGGGAGTGGTCTCCTCGGCCGGCGCCGAGCGCGAGGGGAGCACGGAGATCGCCAGGCTGCAGACCATGCTGGCGACGATGATGACGCTCAACACCCACAGCATGGGGTTGCGCTGGTTGGAACGCCTGGCGGCACGCTTCATGGTCCGGACCCTTCGCTATTCTTTACACTGGGCGAGCCCCTGCCGGGCCAAGTCCGACAGGGGATTGATGGCCAGCGACTCTTGGAAGGCGGCTCGTGCCTCGGTGCACTGGTCAAGGTACGCGTAACAGTACCCGAGGATGTAGTAGTTGTCCTCGGTGCGGGCGCCCAGCTCGATGGCCTTGTTGAGGTGGATGATGGCCTCCTCGTAGTTGCGCCGCACGTACAGCGTCAGCCCCAGGTGGCTGCGCGCGGTGGCATAGTCGGGGTCGACGTCCACGGCCTTTTCCAGCTGGCTGGCGGCCAGGTCGTAGGCACCCTGGGCAAAGTAGACCATGGCCAGCTGATCGTGGCCACTGGGGTCGGTCGGATCGTGCTGGGTGGCCTGCTCGAACTGGTAGGCGGCCTCTTCGAACTCGCCCAGCACGCGATGGTTACGGCCCAGGTCGTGGTACAGGAAGGCCAGGTTGGGGTTGATGGCTACCGCGGCCTCGTACTCGGCGATGGCCCCGCGGTAGTCGCCGGATAGCTCGAGCATGTAGCCGTTGTTGCGCCGCACGAAGGGGTCATCGGGGTCCAGTTCCATGGCCTTGGCGATGGCCTCACGGGCGGGGATGATGAGCCCGCGGTCTCCGTAGGCCTCGGCAAGGAAGGCGTAGGCCTGGGCATAGTCCGGGGCGACGGAGGTGGCCTTGCGCAGGCGGTCGATGGCCTCCAATGCCTGGCCGTTCCAGTCGAGGGCCATGCCCAGGGCAGCCAGGTTGAAGGCCGACTCGGCGTCGAGCTCGACGGCTCGCCGCGCCAGCGTCACGGCCTCGTTGGTTTTGCGGCGCACCGTGAGGACCCGCGCCCACTTGGCATAGGCCGCCGACATGGTGGGGTCCTGCTCGGTGGCGCGGCGATACTCGCCGATAGCGTCGTCGTAGTGGCCCTCGAAGAAGAGCGAATCTCCCACGGCGACGTGTTCGGCGGGGCCGATCTCGGTGGGCGTGGGGGTGGGCAGGGGGCCGCGAACGGCCTCAAGCAGGGCGGTCTGCTTGGAATACAGGTACCAGCCGGTGCTGACGGCGATAACGACGCTCAGCACCCAAGGCCAGAACGATCTCTTGCGTCGTGGTCTCCAGGGCTCGAGGTACATAGTCCTGCTTTGGGATGGCCCCGGCGAGGGCGTCAGCGCCCCCCTCCGGACGGGGTGTACGGCGATTATAGCATCTCGGGCCGGGGGCGCCAACCGAGGCGGCCTGCGCGAGCGGCCTGCGGTTGGACACTCTCCGTCCTGCTCCGTATAATGCGGCTCATGTTGAGCGCTCTACGCCGGTGGCCCGGGCGACGTGGCGCTTCGCGCGGCGGGAAAGGTACCCGCTGGGGGCTGGTCCGCGCGGCATAACGGGCCGGCGGCGTGTGGTAGCGCTGCGTACTGCCATGCTCCTACGCCCCATCCCCTGGTGCCACGACCTTCAGGCTGCCCGCGCAGGTGCGCGCCGCACCGGCGGCACGCCGCGTGGCCGGCTCGTAGGGCGTTGCCCTATCCGGGGCTGGACGGAGGATGGGCGGGCTGCCAGCGGGCTTGGGCTCCTAGAATCCGCCGGATGGGGAACATCCGGGCGCGGCCACGACGTCCATCAGGCGGAAGAACGAAGGCCTGCTGACCCTGGCCGGCGCGCAGGAAGCGGTGGCCAGGCGTTTCGGCGTGTCTCCAGAGGTGCCCTTCCAGGCGGAGGTGGCGCCCAGCGAGGCGCCGGGCAGTGCTCAGGTTACCGTTCGCATAAAGAGGGCCGCATGGCCCTCCTCTGGTGACGAAAGTGGAGTAGGTTGAACAGCGGCATGGACTGCCCGTCGTGCGGCTCGCACATTGCTGGCCGGGCGCTTTTCTGCCCCCGGTGTGGCCGACGTCTCGTCGCCGAGGCCCAGGCTCCGGCAGCGCCCCCTGCGCCGGAGCCTCACGCTTCTCCCGCCGAAGGGGGCGCTGCGTCGGTCTCCGAAGAGCCCGCAGCCCCCGTCGCAGAGGCGGATCCGCCCGCCGAGACGGGCCGTGAAAGCCAGGAGGTGCACGGCGGCGGTGGTTGCCGCCGATCTGCCACGGTGCTGCTCCTGGCGGCGACAGCGATGATGCTGATCATGGGCGTCGGCGTGGCCGCCGTCTACTATGGCATGAAAGACCGCACGGCAGCCATCCAGACGGCGGCGCAGCTCCACTACGATCGGGGCGTCGCCCACTTGGCCCAACAGGAGCTGGAGCTGGCCGTGGCCGAGCTAGAGCTGGCGCTGCAGCTCAACCCGGAGCACCCCGGCGCTCTGACCTCGCTGGACGAGGCGCGGCAGGCCCTGGTCTCGCAGCCCAGCCCCACGCCGGTGATCCGCCAGGAGTTGACCGGCGACTATTACGCCGACCTCGTGGCGGCGCATGAAGCGGGTGACTGCGCCAGTGTTGTGGACCTGGCCGACAGGCTGTGGGGCCTGGCGCCCGACTATCGGCGCAGCGAGGTCGAGGAGATGCTCTTCGACTGCTTTTACCGGAACGGTCTGCAGTTGGTCGAGGAGGGGCGCATCGAGGAAGCCATTCGGCTGTTCGACCGTGCTCTGCAGTTGCGCCCGGGGCGTGCCGAGGTCGAGCAGCAGCGCGCCCTGGCCAGCCTGTACATGGAAGGGATGATCTTCTGGGGGGCCGACTGGGATAAGGTCCTGCGCTCTCTCAGCGAGCTGCGCGACGTGGCGCCCGACTATCGGGACGTGTCGGAACGGGTCTTCCAGGCCGCCGTGAACTACGCGGACCTCTTTGCCAAGCAGGGGGACTGGTGCGTTGCCGTGGTGCAGTACGACCGGGCGCTGAGCGTCCACGGCAGCTCTGAGGTGGCCGCGCGCCGCGAGGAAAGCGCCGAGCTATGCCTCGCCAATCCCTCGCCAACGCCCGAGGGGACCCCTGGCCCGGAGGGCTGGCCCACGCCGAGCGGCGACTTTTCGGGGCGCGTGGTGGAGCAGACGCCGATCGGGCCCGACAAGATCTACGTCCGCGGGCGCGTGCTCGACAAGAACGACCACGGGGTGGGCGGGGTCATCGTCAAGATCCAGGCGTGGGACTGGTCCGTCACCCATGTGACCGACGGCAACGGCGTCTTTGCCTTCGACGGGCTGGACCAGCCGGTGACCTACACGGTCACCCTGGAGAACTATGCCAGCGCTCCGGTGGAGGCGCCCTGCGAGTGGGGCAAGATCACCTGGGTAGAGTTCCGTGAGAACGGCTAGCGCAGAGGGCGGCAGACCAGAAGGGGGGCAACGTGACGACTGAGAGCACGCCGGGAATCCGCTTGGACCCCGTGCGCCTGAACGCGATTATCGAGAAGATCACCGCGTTCCTCACGGCCAAGAACGAGGTGCGCGACCTGACCCTGAACCGCTCGCGGGCCCTTATCCGCTGCTGCGCGAACAGCATCCGGGCCACGCATCGGCACGAGTACGATGAGGCGAGGGCTCTTCTAGCGGAGGCCAAGGCTGCGGCGCAGACGATGAAGTGCGATGCGGCCGCCTTTCCCGACGTGTACTTTGCCGGTTACCTGCAGGACGCGCTGAAGGAGCTGGCCGAGGCGGCCATCACCCTGGCGTTGGTCACCGGGGAGCCGCTGCCGGGCCCCGATGATCTGGGCATCGAGTACGCTGCCTACCTCAACGGCCTGGGAGAGGCGATGGGCGAGATGCGTCGCTACGCGCTCGACAGCATGCGGCGTGACGACGATGCGTCTGCCGAGGGGCTGCTCGAAGTGATGGACGAGGTGTACAGCCACCTCGTGGCCATCGACTTTCCAGACTCGTTGACCGGCGGGCTCCGCCGAACCACCGACATGGTCCGTGGCGTGACGGAGCGTACGCGTGGCGACCTGACGACCTCGCTGCGGCAGGAGCGGCTCCAGGAGGCGCTGCGGTCCCTGGAGGCCAAGCTCGCCGAGCAGTGCGGCGAGGCGTAGCCCGCATCGAACGCAAGACCGACAGCAGCCCAGAGCACGCGGGCGGCTGCCAGAGTGTGGGGTACTAGATGAACCGTTCGGAGTGGATACTGGTTGGCCTGGTTGCCGTAGCGGCGCTCTTGATGCTGACCCTGGCCTCGCCCGAGCCGATCAAGGTGGCGCGGGCGCTGGCCCAGTCCACCCGCCTGGCTGCCGAGGGGCTGGCCCAGCGTCCTGAGGCGACCCCCGTCCCGGTGGCGACGCCGACGCCCCTGCCGACGCTCGCGCTGCCAACGGTGCGGCCCACGGCGGCGCCGACGTCGACGCCCAGCGTGACGCCGACGCCCACGGCGACCCCCTTCCCCTTTGACACCCATGCCGAGCTGGACCGCTACATCTATGTGGACCAGATGACGCAGATGATGTACATCTTTGCGCAAGGCGAGCTGTTCAAAGAGATCCCTGTCAGCACCGGGCTGCCCACCAACACGACGTACACTGAGGCCTGGGAAGGGCACGTCGGCAAGTACTGGGGCACGTTCCAGGCTTTTGGCGTCTACGCCGACGAGGCCTGGTACCTGTATCGCTCTCTCGGATCGATCCTGGTGCACTCGCTGCCCTACAACTATGTGGACGGCGAGAAGGTCTATGGCGACCGGGAGACGCTCGGCGTGCGGCCCTCGTCGCACGGCTGTATCCGCCTGGCCCCGGAGGACGCCGCCTGGTTTACCGAATGGGACCCTGAGGGCGTCCTGATGACCATCACCGACCCATACGTGGAGCATTGGCAGGCGCTGAACTGACGGCGCCGGCGCACTGGGCGCGGCCCTGGGCCGCAAGGGCGGCATGCTCTTGCGGCCCGTTGGCTTTGTGGACCAGTGAGCGAGCCTGTCGTATACTATCGCGGTTGTCTTGAGTTGAGGAGGATACGGTGTACCTAGCGCCGCGTGGCACCAACGACATACTGCCTGAGGACCAGCCCTACTGGGCCTACGTATATGATCGCGTTGCAGAGGTGACGGGCCTCTACGGTTATGAGCGCATCGACGTCCCTATCTTTGAAGAGACGGAGCTGTTCGCGCGCGGCGTGGGCCAGGGGACGGACATCGTCGACAAGGAGATGTACTCCTTTCAGGACAAGGGCGGGCGGGAGATCACACTGCGCCCCGAGTTCACCGCCGGCGTGGTACGCGCCTATCTTCAGCACGGCATGCGCACCCTGCCCCAGCCGGTCAAGCTCTGGACGACCGGGCCGATCTTTCGCTACGAGCGGGTGCAGGCCGGGCGCTACCGGCAGCACACGCAGTTCGACATCGAGTGCATCGGCGAGCTGGACCCCGCCGTGGACTATGAAGTCATGTCCGTGGCCTGGACGCTGTTCCTGCGGCTGGGGTTCACCGACCTCTCTTTCCAGGTGAACTCGACCGGCTGCCCGGCCTGCCGCCCGGCCTACCTGGAGAGGCTGGTAGCCTACTACCGCGGGCAGAGGGAGGGGATCTGCTCCGACTGTGAGCGCAGGCTGGAGCGCAACCCGCTGCGCCTGCTCGACTGCAAGACGCCCTCGTGCCAGCCGATCATCGCCGCAGCGCCACACATCTCTGACTATTTGTGCGCCGAGTGCGCCGACCACTTTGGCGCTCTGCGGCAGTATCTCGACGCTGCCAAGCGCCCCTACACGGTGAACCATCGTCTGGTGCGCGGCCTTGACTATTACACCAAGACGGTGTTCGAGGTGTGGGCGGCCGGGATCGGGGCCCAGAACGCCGTGTGCGGGGGTGGCCGTTACGACGGCCTGGCCGAGCAGTTGGGCGGCGAGCATACCCCCGGGATCGGTTTCGGCTCGGGGATTGAGCGGCTGGTGCTGACGATGAAGGAGCAGGGCATCCAGGTGCCCGGTGCCCCGCGGCCGGACCTGGCGGTGGTGTATATCGGCGCGGCGGCCAAGGCGCGTGCCGTCGAGGTCGTCAACGAGTTACGCCTGGCCGGCCTGCGCACGACCATAGCCTATGGCGACCGCAGCATGCGCGCCCAGTTGCGCGCCGCCGACCGCGACGGGGTCAGCCTGGCTTTGATACTGGGTGAGGACGAGCTGGCCAGCGGCCAGGTGACGGTGCGCGCGATGCGTGGCGACGCCCCTCAGGAGACGCTGCCCCTGGAAGGGATCGCCGGCCTGCTGGCAAAACGCCTGGAGAAGACAGCCCGATGAAGAAGGTCGGCCTGTATTACCGGCCGGAACACGCGGAAGCCGCCAGAATGTCTGCGTCGCTGGAGGAGTGCTTCCGCGGGCAGGGCGTGGATGTGTGGCGGGGCCCGGTGAGTGATGAAGAGGCCCTCTGCGAGGTGGCCGCGGACCTGGACGTGCTGGTGACCCTGGGGGGTGACGGCACCATCGTGCGGGCGGTGCGCTGTGTGGCATCGGCCGGGGTGCCGATTCTCGGGGTCAACTATGGGCGGCTGGGCTTCCTGACCGAGGTGGAACCCGCCGACGCCGTCGACTGTATCCCGGGCTTGCTGGCGGGCAAGTACTACCTGGAACGCCGCATGATGCTGCACACCGTGTTGGTGCGCGAAGGGCAGACCATCATGGAAGCCGACGGCATCAACGACGTCGTCGTTGGGCGGGGGCGTGAGTCGCGCACCATCCAGGCCGTGGTGGACGTCGACGGCCACTATGTGATGACGCAGAGCCCCGATGCCGTGATCGTGGCCTCGCCGACCGGAAGCACGGCCTACTCCCTGGCGGCTGGCGGCCCGATCGTCACGCCGGGGATGCGCTGCATGGTCATCACGCCAGTGGCGGCGCACCTCGCCGTTGCGCATTCGCTGGTGGTGCCCGGTGACTGCCGCGTCGCCGTTCGGTTGGTCAAGGGCGCCGACGCGACGCTGACGGTGGACGGCCAGCTCGACGCCGACGTACAGGTGGGCGATGAGGTGCGTATCTGCGTGAGCAACATCAGCGCCGGCTTTGTGCGCTTCGGCGGACGCGGCTACTTTTACCAGACGGTGTTCAAAAAGCTGCGCTGGCCGGAGCAGGGACCTGACGGCTGACGGGTTCTGCCGCTTTGGGCGCCTCTGAACGCCCCGCCAGGAGGATCTCCTTGCTTGTCGAGATCACCATAGAAAACCTGGCCATCATCGAGTCGCTGCGCCTCGAGTTCGCCGGCGGCCTGAACGTGCTGACCGGTGAGACGGGCACGGGCAAGTCGATCATCATCGACGCGGTGAGCCTCTTGCTCGGGGCGCGGGCCTCCACCGACCTGGTTCGCACCGGCTGCGAGCGGGCCGTCGTGGAGGGGGTGTTCTCTCTGTCCGAGGACGTGTCGGCGGCCCTCGAGGAGGGCCTGCGGGAATACGGGCTGTGGGCTGAGGGGGATACGCTCATCGTGCGGCGCGAGGTCAGCGCCGAGGGACGCAGCCTCAGCCGCGTGAACGGCCGGGCCGTGCCCCTCAACGTCCTGGCCGAGATCACCCGGCACCTGGTGGATATCCACGGCCAGGGGGAGCACCTCTCGCTCATGCAGGTGCGGCGGCACATCGACTTTCTGGATCGCTACGGTGCGCTGGGGCCGCAGCGGGAGGCCTTTGCCGGGCTTGCGCTGCGCCTGAGCGCGGTGCGCCAGGAACTGCGCGCCCTCCAGGAGAGCGCCCGAGACCAGGCGCGGCGCAGCGACCTGCTGACCTTCCAGAGCGAGGAGATCCGCGCTGCCAGGCTGGAGCCGGGCGAGGACGAGGCGCTCCGCCGTGAGCGGGGGCTGCTGGCCAACGCGGAGAAACGCACCGAGTTGGCCGCCGAGGTGTACGCGCTCCTCTCGAACGGGGATGAGGAGCAGCGGTCGGTGGTCGACCTCCTGGCGGTTGTGGCCGAACAGCTCGCCGACCTGGCCAAGATGGATGACGCCATGGAGAGCCAGGGAGCGGCGGCCGAGGGCGCCCTGGACCAGCTGGAGGAACTGGCCCGCACGGTGCGCCAGTATCGCGACGAGATCGAGTTCGACCAGGCGCGTCTCGAGGAGGTCGAGGAGCGGCTGGAGCTGATCCACCGCCTGCAGCGCAAGTACGGCGACACGATCGAGGAGGTGCTCGCCTTTGCCGAGCGGGCCGAGGCGGAGCTAGACACCATCACCCACAGCGAGGAGCGCACCGAGGCCCTCCGCGCCGTGGAGGTCGAGGTGCTGGGGCAGATGGCTGCCAGCGGGCAGGCCCTGAGCGAGGCGCGCCGCGAAGTGGCCGGCCGCCTGGAGGCCCGCATCGAGAAAGAGCTGGCCCAGCTGGGGATGGGCCAGGCCCGCTTCCTGGTCGATATGGCGCGGGCCGAGCACGCCGACGGGGTGCCGGTCGGGAAGCAGCGCTTCGCCTACGACGCCACCGGCCTGGACCGCGTGGAGTTCCTCATCGCGCCCAACCCGGGCGAAGAGCCCAAGCCGTTGGTGCGCATTGCCTCGGGGGGTGAGACCTCGCGCCTGATGCTGGCCATGAAGACCGCCCTGGTCGACGTGGACCCGGTGCCGACGCTGATCTTTGATGAGGTAGATGCCGGCATCGGCGGGCACACGGGGGCGGTCGTCGGGGCCAAGCTCGCCACGCTGGCCGCCAGCCACCAGGTGTTCTGCGTGACCCACCTGGCGCAGATAGCGGCGCACGGCATCCGGCACTTCCGCGT
>JAAZBY010000213.1 GCA_012513595.1 Chloroflexota bacterium | reverse complement strand
TGCGCAGCCATCTCGCCCCAGAGCGTGCGCACGGCCAGGCCATGCCCGGTGGGGTCCTTCTGCGTTCCGGTGCCGGCCAGCGCCGTGCCCACCAGCACCGCCACGCTCGCCTCAGGGGGCGTGTCCATCCCGGCCTCGGAGAGCAACGCAGCCACATGCTCCAGCTTCGCCACCTTCTGCGGGGCGTGCAGCAGGTGGTACAGCGACAGCATCGCGTGCGTCTTGCCGCCGCCAAAGGCCGTCTTCACCTGGACGACCGGCTCTCCATCGTTGCCCGAGAGGCGCTTGAGGCCCTCGATCAGGAGATGGCTGATCCCGCGCGTCAGGTAGGTGCGCGCAAAGAACTCGACCGGGTCCTGGTACTCCGGCTGGGCGTCGCCGCGCAGCACCTGCGCCAGGTCGGCGGCGAACTCCGCGCGTTGGTAGCGCCCGGAGGACACATCGCGGTGCGGCTTGACTACTTCACGCCAGGGTTTGAGGCTCATTTTCTGTCCCCTCTACAGCTTGCTTCGGTCACTGCGAGTCATCCGCTATAGCAGCCTGGGCTCGGGGCCCGCGCCGGCGCTCGCGGCCTTGTCGCGGATCGCCGGCCACGAGACCACCAGGTTGTTGTAGTCGCGCGCCAGCTCCGCCCGCGCCTTGCGGTCGCAGATCGAGTAGAGCCGGTAGGCCAGCGCCCGCGCCGACTCGCTCACACCCCCGCCCAGGCGCGCCACCAGCCGCGCCGCCGCCTCCTCGCCACCACTGTCGAGCGCGCGGATCAGGTGGTGCGTCGCCTCCCAGACCGTCATCCGCCCGTCCGCCACCGGGTCCCACTCCTCGGGCAGTTCATCCTTGCCCAGCAGCCGCACCTTGCCGCGCCGCGCGTCCAGCACCCCCGCCCGCGTCAGGCCCTCCACCGAGGTGTTCTTGGCGCGGGCCAAGACGTCTGCCTGCCCGAACTCGCCCTCTCCCAGCCCGTACTGGGTGAACCAGTCCACGCAGAAACGGGTGTCGCGGTCGAGCTCGCCCTCCTGCTGTGCCAGGTAGGCATCCAGCTCCTGGTTGATGATCTGCAGGGCGGTGCGCACCGTGACCGGGCTGCCGTCGGCCTCCAGCACCTTGGCGTAGCGCGAGAACACCGCCATGCCCGGCCCGATGGAAGCCTGCGCCAGGTCCACCGGCGCGATGCCGCCATGGGTGAGGCGGTCGAGGGCCGCGGGCATCTCCGTGCGCAGCGTGGCCGTAAACTCGCGCCGCGTCGCCATCGGTGCGTTCCCCGACCGTGGGCGACAGACGAGAACTATCGAGGAGGCGAGAGCGTTGGTGCCGATGCTCACCATCCGGGCCCCACGCTCACTCCGCATCGGCCATGTCCCGGTGATCTCGAAGTCGGCCTTGAGGAGCCCATCGAGCATGGTTTCCCACCCAGGGGAGGCCGTGTTGCCGTTCTCGTCGTCGCGGTCCTCCTGCTTGAAGGCATAGAAGACGGTCATCACCTGGGCGTCCGCCTGTGCGTCGTGCATCCGACAGAAGGCTGCGCGCAGACCATCCTCGAAGAAGTCGCGGGCGGCGCGTCGGTCTCCCTCGAAGCGGTGGGGCGTGGCGACCAACTCCTGCGCCTTCGGGACCAGGAGGGTGCTGAACAGCGCCGGATGAACGCTCCGCAACGAACGGCGGGCCCAGACATAAAAGAAATCAGACAGGTCGGCATACCCGATGTTGTCGTAGTACGGAGGATCGGTTGTGATGACAGCAGGACCGGCGTAGGGCAGCGCAGCAGTGGCGTCCAGCTGCACGACGGTAGCCGACGTGGTGGCAGGCACGCTCTCGACACCGGCGGCCACCCACGTAACGTGGTTGAGCCAGTTCCCTACTGAGTTGGACAGCGGGTTGATCTCTACGAAGTCCCACACCATAGGAAGCGCCTGGCGGGCGAAAGTGTCCCGCACGCCCTCGATCCCGGAAATCCAGCTGCAGAGCGAGGAACACCAGTCGGAGAGCTTGTCCAGAGCGAATGCCGTATAGGTGGCGACTGCGTCGGCGTAGGCCTGGGCGCCGGCGCCGCCGTCCTCGAGGCCGCCGCCATCGTCGGGCATGCCGGCGGCCAGCGCACCCGCCAGCACCTGCTCGCGCGCCTCGCCCACCAGATCGCTGAAGGTCGTCAGCGCCACAAGCTGCCGGTCGGTGAAGAGGTCAACATACCGGGTCAGACCATAGAGCGGGCACCAGATGGCGCGCTTATCGTAGTTCAGCTTGGCCTCCAGGTCAGAGACGTCAACCGGCGGGAGGTCTCCCGGGACAGTGCAGTCATCCGGCGACAGATAGCGACGACCACGAGCCCCTTCGACGACAACAGCCATCAACTGCCTCCCCATGCGGCCTGCCATGCCTTCGGCCTTGATGTGGTCATCGGGTGCGTGGCTCTCGCAGACGAGACAGCGGAACTTCGCGCCGCGCCCGGTCTTGGGAGGGGGCGGCACCTGGCCCCTACCTGTGCGCACCCCGAACCCGACCGTACGCGCCGTAATGTCGATCTGCGGCTCGACCCATGCCTGATTGCCCGACTTGGTAGAGAGCTTGAAGGACGTCACCAGGGGCATCTGCGCGCCGCATGCGGGGTTGGGGCACTTGACGGTGCGGGCCCACAGCCAGGCAATGACGGTCTCACTGTTGGGGCCGTTCGGGTAGAGATGACCGATGCGCTTCTCTGCCTCGTCGCGCATCCACTGGCCGTAGTAGCGCACATCCTCCGCCAGCCCCTGCGCGCCGTGCCAGTCGCGCTTCTGCAACTCGTTGTGCCCCTGCACCTCCGGGTTGACCGGCGTCATGCCCGCGAACTTGGACGGAATCTCGACCAGCGCCTTGGTGATGAGCACCGCCACCGGGTTGAGGTCGGAGGCGTAGCACTCAAGGCCCAGCCGCTGCGCCTCCAGCGGGATCGACCCTCCGCCCGAGAACGGGTCATAGACCGGCGGCAGTTCACCCCCGCAAGAACGCCGGATTTCCGCCCGCGCGCGTTCCAGCACCTCCTCGTTGGTCG
>JAAZBY010000016.1 GCA_012513595.1 Chloroflexota bacterium | reverse complement strand
TGGTCCGGGGTGACGTAGCCCAGCCCGTCGTA
This sequence comes from Chloroflexota bacterium, assembly GCA_012513595.1. Next base: position 6,244 of record JAAZBY010000016.1, on the reverse strand, counting down.
GCCGATGGCGTTTGGGTTGTCACGCACCTCGGCACTGATCCCCTCGGAGGAGGGCATCAGCAGCGTGTCGGGAGAGAAGAGCACCGTGCTCTCGCTGCCGAGACGAATGACGTTCTCCAGAAAGTAGACATAAGTCCCTGAGTTCGACTCACGCGATAGGAGGACGATGGGGCGGTCCTCTCCGCCGACATACTTCCAGTTGTCGATCTGCCCGGTGTAGATGTCCGAGACTTCCTGGAGGGTGAGGCGGTCCACCGGGTTCTGCGGGTTGACGACGATGGCGATGGCGTCCAGCGCTACGGTGAACTCGACGGGGTCGATGCCGTTCTTGCGGGCCTGGGCGATCTCGTCGGCGGTCATGTCGCGGGAGGCATTGGCGATATCCACCGTCCCGTTGACCATGGCGGCAATGCCGGTGCCGGTGCCTCCGCCCGTCACCGAGACGCGCAGATCAGCGTGCGTGGCCATGTACGCCTCGGCCCAGGCCAGGGCCAGGTTGACGAGCGTATCAGAGCCCTTGTTCTGCAGCGTGACGATGCCGCCGGGCGCGGCAGTCGCGCCGCCAACGGCTCGCCCGCAGCCAGATAGGGCCAGGCAGACGACGAGGACGGCAACGAGGCAGCGCCAGCCCGGCACCCGCAGATGACCGGCGAGAGGCTGGCTGGCGCACTGTGTGCTATCGCGTTCACTGGGCTGGTGGGGGCTGGTCTGCATGTCCTCGGTTCCAGTGATTGACGCTCACGCTACCGTGGAGCCGCCGGGACCCCACCCGGCAGGCTGGCACTCGGCGCCTATTGTGCCACGAACTCGCGCCGCCCACAAGTCACCTGCGACGGCTTTGCCCGCTTGCCCCGCGGGCGTGCCCGCAGCGCCCGGCGCGGGGCTCGCCTCACTCCCAGGGCTTGAGCAGCACCTTGGCGCACTCGTGCGAGGCCGTCAGCGCCAGCGCGTCTTGGGCGCGAGACATGGGCAACACGTGGCTGATGATCTGCGCGATCACCGGCGAGCCCTGGATGACCTGCAGCACGCGCGGGTAGAGGGTCAGGTTGTAGTGCCAGGAGCCGCGCACCGTCAGCCCCTTGCGGATCAGGTCGGGGCTGGCGCGTAAGGCCAGTTCATCGCCGCATTCGCCCACAAAGGTCACCTGCCCACGGCGGCGGGTCGCGTCGATGCACAGGCGCTCGGCCGCCGCGGCGCCCGCACAGTCCAGCGCCGCGTCCACGCCCACCCCGCCGGTGAGCTCACGGATCTCGGCTAGCGCGTCGGGCGCGCGCGGATCGACGATGTGATCGGCGCCGAGTAGCCGGGCTCGCGCGGCGCGATAGGGGATCGATTCCACCGCGATGACCCGCGCCCCGCGGAACTTGGCGTTGACCACGGCCCCAAGGCCGACCGGCCCCAGGCCGGTGATCAGGACCGTGTCAAAGGCACCCAGGTTCATCTGCTCGAAAGCCCCGAACGAGGGTCCCAGGGCGCAGAGGGCCAGGCTGGCCGCCTCGTACGACATGTCCTCGGGGATATGGGGTAGCAACCAACCGGGCTTGACGACGTACTGGGCGTACGTGGCGGTTCCCTCGCGGCCGCCGAGGAACCGAGCGACGTCCACCGTGTTCTCACAGTAGATATAGTCGCCGGCAATGCAGAGGGGGCAACGCCCGCAGGGATACTGTGGCATCACGACCACGCGATCGCCGACGCACACCTTGCCCGGCTGGGCGACGGCAACTACCTCGCCAACCGCCTCATGCCCGAGGTAGTGCGCCTCGCGCCCGGCCAACCAGGCCTTGTACTCGGTGCACATGGGTGCTACGTGTATCTTGACGACGGCCCAGTCCTCCCGGGGGGACGGATCGGGCACCTCGATGACCTCGGCGCGCTGCGGACCGCTGATCACGATCTTCTTCATGCCGTGCTCCTCTGTGTGGGGGTGGCAGGCGCCCTGGGGGCGACGCGCTGCATGATACCACGGCCCTGCGCCCTGCGCGATGTCTCCTCCGTTCCGACGGGGCGGGCGACCCAGGCGGCTGAGCGGGCCACACGAGTTGACCCGCGGTTGGCGCGCGAGTATGCTAGGCGCGGCCGCAGATGAGGCCGCGAGTGAGAACAGCGATCCCGAGGAGGCGTCCGTGATCTACGAACTCCGCACCTACACGATTGTGCCGGGGCGCATGCCCGACATCGAACGCCGGTTCTCGCAGGTGACCCTGCGCCTGTTTGCCAAGCACGGCATGCAGATCGTCGGCTTTTGGCGCACCGTCGAGAACGGCCATCCGATCGACGAGCTCGTGTACATACTGGCCCACCAGGACCAGGCCGCCCGCGACGCCTCTTTTGCCGCCTTCCGTGACGATCCCGAATGGCTGGCCGCCAAGGCGGAAAGCGAGAAGAACGGTGCGATCGTGGCACAGGTGGAAAGCAAGATTCTGACCCCGACGGCGTACTCGCCGCTGCAGTAGGGCCTACGGCGCGGCGCCCCAGGCGCACGCGCTGCCTTTGGAGCGTTACCTGCCGTGTTGCACCGTGAGGGAACCCAACCCAACATACTCACTCTGGACATTGAGGACTGGCGACAGTCCGCGCCGGACGTTTTCTACCCGGAGCGTACGGCCACGCGGGCGATGGTTCCGCCCAGCGAGCGGGTGGTTACCAACACGAGGCGGCTGCTCGGCATCCTTGCGGACCTGGGCGTTCGCACGACCTGCTTTGTCCTGGGCTCGGTGGCCCAGAGCTACCCCCACCTGGTGCGCGAGATCGATGCGCAGGGGCATGAGGTGGCCGTCCACGGCTTTGCGCATCGCCCCGTCTACGCGATGACGCCCGACCAGTTCCGCGATGACGTGGTGCGCGCCCTCGACGCGGTGCAGGACGCTCTCGGCAAGCGGGTGTTGGGCTTTCGGGCGCCGTACTTTTCCATCACGCGCCGCTCACAGTGGGCGCTGCCGCTCCCGGCGGAGCTAGGTCTGGTGTACGACGCGAGCGTGTACCCCTGCCATCCGGTGTTCTACCGCTTTCCCGGTTGGGACGGCTGGTCTGACGCGCCACGGCACCCGCACGTGCTGCGGTTCGACGGATCGACCATGTACGAGGTGCCCACCACGACGATCCAAGTCCTGGGCCTGCGGCTGCCGCTGGCGGGAGGCGCCTTCCTGAGGTTCCTGCCACTGCGCTTCTTCCGGCGTACGATGCAGGACGCCAACGCGCAGGGCTACCCGGCCATCCTCTACCTGCACCCGCATGATCTGGACAGCGAGGAACTGCGTGTGCCGCTTCCCGACGAGTCACTGCGGGTGCGGGTGATGCGCTGGGGGCTAAACGTGGGGCGCTCGCGTAACGCGCGTCGGCTGGCCATGCTGGTGGAAGGGCGGTCCTTCACCACGGTTCGCGAGTGGCTGCAGGCCGAGCAGCCCTTGCTGGAGCTGGCCGCCAGCGACTCTGCCCTGCTCTAGGAGCGGCCGTTGCCGTGCTGGCGCCGCCCCGTCAGGACGCAGACTGCTTCGGGCGGGCGTAACGGTCCAGCAGGGCGGCGCGGCTCATCCACATGGGGCGGGTCTCGTAGGCCTTGGCATCCCGATCGCGCAGAGAGGCAGCGTTGTAGGCGCGCCGCAGCAGGCGCGTCCACACCTGAGAGAGGCGGGCCATGAGCCGGGCCAGCGGACGCTGGCCATCTTGCGTCTCCAGGAAGGCAAAGCCCAGCCGCTCTAGCATCCTGGTGGTGCCGGTCGAAAACGGCAGGCTGGCCTGGTTCCCCAGGGCTAGGGCGTCTGCCAGCAGGGGGTTGTCGCGCACCTCGCGCGCCACCGCGCCCATCGAGTGTATGAGCAGGCGCTGGGTCCGCTTGGCCCAGGCCAGGTCTGCGCCTTCCGGCGGAATGGGCGGCATGCGCTCCCCCCACAGGTGCAGCACCGCCACCGGGTCACCACGGCTGACCTGCGTTCCATCGGGCAGGCAGAAGCCGTGCGCTGAGTACCCCTTGGCCAGGCGAAAGATGCACTCGGGGTCGTCGGCGATCGCCATGATCCCCAGGCGGCGGCGCTGGGCGTCGTCCACCGCCCGCACGATGCGGTTGAGCAGGTCGTCCTTGGCCCTTTCCACGCAGTTCCTCCCCGTGGCTGCTAGGCCCGCAAGGCCGCCTCGTGGCGCCGGCGTTGCCGCCAGATGTGCCAGACCATGCGCAGGAAGCGGGCCGAGTCCTTCAGTGGGTGGAAGCCTGACTTGCGCTCGGGAAGATAGATAGTGCGGATCGGCACCCAGCCGATCGGCAGGCCGAGTCGGATGGCTTCCCAGATCATCTCGACTTCCATCTCAAAGCCGGTGCTGGTGAGGCGCATCGCCTCCAGAAAGCGACGCGAGAGCACCCGATAGCCGGACTGGTTGTCGGTGACGCGAACGCCCAGGGCGCAAGACAAGACGCGTGAGCCCAGCGGCGTCGTGAACCAGCGGGGGAAGGGCATCTCAGAGAAGGTGCGCTCACCGATGATCAGGTCGCCAGCCCCGTCGCGGAAGGCGCTCAGCAGGCTGCTCAGGTCGGCAGGGTCGTGTTGACCGTCGGCATCGAGCGTCACGACCGCGTCGTAGCCCTGCTCGAGGGCCCAGGCAAAACCGGTCATCAGGGCGGCGCCCTTGCGGCGGTTGACCTCATGCGAGACGACTATGGCGCCGGAGCGCCTGGCCACCTCGGCGGTGGCGTCCGTCGAGCCGTCGTCGACAACCAGCACGGGGAGCATCTCACGGACGGCCGTCACGATAGGGCCGAGCGTCGGGGCTTCATTCCAGGCCGGGATCAGGGCCAGGATGCGCGCCGAGTGGGGCGCGGGCTCCGCCTCGCGACGGTCGACGGCAGGGCGCCCGGAAGGCGCGTCAGTGGTCCTCTCTGACATAGGTTCCTCTCGACTAGGGCTGTGGGGGTGTATGGCGCGCTCAACGGCCAGAGCGCAGCTGGGGCCCCTCGCTGGCTGCGAGCGCCCCGCACTCTGCTGGACCGCCGGGTGGCGCGGACCCAGTATACGGAGCGTACCCGCACATCGCAAATGGCCCAGCGGGCGCCGCGCAGGTCGCTTCCCTCGCCGGGCGCGGGGCGGCTTGCCGGCCGCCGCCAGGTTCGGGTACCATGGCACGAGAAGAGTGCACAGCCACCCTATCGGGAGGAACAGATGCCCGTCGAGCTTTACGTAGGCCAGGCCGCCAGCGGCAAGACCACATTCTGCGTGGAGGAGGCACTGCGCGCAGCCCGCGGGCTCGCGCAGTGCCCCTGGGTTGTGGTGCCCGGCCTCCTCCAGGAGGCCTCCTGGCGCCGTCGCCTGGCGGCGAGGGGCCAGGGAGCGCTGGGCGTCCGCGTGGGGACGTTCTACCGCCTCTACGCCGCCTGCCTCACCGGGGCCGGCGTGGCGCACACACACATTGGTGACGCCGTGCAGTACCGCCTGCTGCGCGTTTTGCTCGACCGCGTCCCGCTCGAGCACCTGGGCAGCCTGCGCAACCGGCCGGGGTTCGTCAGCGCGCTGCAGTCTCTCGTTGGGGCGCTGCGCGCCTCGCTGGTTGACGCAGCGGCGTTCCGAAGCGGTGTGGGCAACATTGGCGCTACGCCGCGCCTGCGCGACCTGGCTGCCATTTACTCCGCCTATGAGGAGTACCTGGCCCTGAACGCCTGGGAAGACGACGAGGGCCTGGGCTGGGCCGCGCTACGGGCGGCGCAGGACGGGGCCGGCGCCGTTGGGCTGGGGGAGACGCTAGTCGTTGCCGACGGCTTTGACGCGTTAACCCCACTGGAGGCGACCTTCCTGCGGCAACTTGGCGACGCGGGGGTGCGCGTCGTGGTGGCCGTCACATCGGCGCCCGAGAGTGCTGCGGGGCTCCTCGGAGACCGCCCCAACCTGCGCCTGCAGGAGCTCGAGGAGATGCTCGGCACGTCGGCACGCTACACACCCCGCCACGCTGCCGATGGCCAACCGGCGGGGCCTGCGGGCGCCCTGGGCCACCTGCGCCGCTTCTTCTTCTCCGCCGGCAGCGCTCCCGCGCCCGACCCGCACGAGACCCTGGTCATGATCGAGGCGCCCGACCGGGCCGCCGAGGTGCGCGTGGCGCTGCGCTGGCTCAAGTCGGAGCTATTACGGGCGCCCAACCGGCCGGACGACCTCTGCCTGCTGGCGCGCAACCTAGATGCCTACCGCGCCACGATCGTCCAGATCGCCGAGGAGTACCGGCTGCCCATCCGCCTGGCCGGCGGGCTGCCCCTGAAGGACAACCC
>JAAZBY010000212.1 GCA_012513595.1 Chloroflexota bacterium | reverse complement strand
CTGCTGGACGTGGCCCGCGGCGGCGGCCTGGCCCAGGCCCGCGCCGCCTACGAGGCGATGGAGACCAACGCCTCCGATTGCATCGCCTGCGGTGACTGTGAGGGGCGCTGCCCCTTTGGCGTCCCCGTAACCGACCTGATGGAAGAGGCCGTCGCGCTGTTCGCCTAGCGCCCCGCCTCTCACACACGGAGTTCGCTGCATGCTACCGAACGGTCAACCATACCCGAGATACGTTTACCCCAGCGGGTCGTGACCGGCTCTCATGGTCGGATCGGGTCACGACTGGCGCCCCGGCACGGGGCACGGCTCGGTCCGACCAGGATATTCCCTCTGAGAGCAATAGGAGTAGCATCATGCTGTCGACCCTTCCGCTGGAAGAGCAGGTCGCCCTGCTCATGCGCGGCGTCACCTTTGGTGACCCGCAGATTCACGCCTCCATGGAGGCCGAGCTGCGCGAGCGCCTGGCCGCGTCCCTCCGCACCGGCCGCCCCCTGACCGTCTACCTCGGCGTGGACCCCACCTCGAGCGACCTGCACCTCGGCCACACCGTCCCGCTGCGCAAGCTGCGCCAGTTCCAGGACCTCGGCCACCAGGTGATCTTTCTGATCGGCTCCTTCACCGGCCTCATCGGCGACCCGTCGGACAAGGACGCCGCCCGCCCCCAGCAGACGCCCGAACAGGTCCGCGCCCACGCGGCCACTTATGTCGACCAGGTCTGGGCCGTCCTCGACCGGGACCGCACCATCGTCGAGTACAACGACCGCTGGCTGGCCGGGCTCGAGTTTTCACAGATCATCACCCTGGCCTCCCAGTTCACCGTGCAGCAGTTCCTGGCGCGGGATAACTTTCGCCAGCGCCTCGACCAGGGGGACGCCATCTGGCTGCACGAGTTTTTTTACGCCCTGATGCAGGCCTACGACGCCGTCAACCTGCGCACCGACGTCCAGGTGGGCGGCACCGAGCAGCTCTTCAACCTGATGGCCGGCCGCAAACTGATGGCCGCCCAGGGCCTCACGCCGCAGATCTGCCTGACCCTGCCGATCCTGGTGGGCACCGACGGGCACCTGCGCATGAGCAAGTCCACCGGCAACACCATCGGCATCCGTGAGGCGCCCGAGGTGCAGTTCGGCAAGGTGATGTCGATCCCCGACGAGGCCATGCGCAACTTTGCCGACCTCGTCACCCGCTGGACGCCGGCGGAGATCGCCTCCCTCTTTGCCGCGCTCGAGGCCGGCACACTCCACCCCCGCGACCTAAAGATGCGCCTGGCGGGTGAGATCGTGTCCTCTCTCTACGACGATGCCGCCGCCGCGGCGGCCGAGGAGCATTTCCGCTCCGTCTTTCAGCAGCGGGAGGTCCCCGCCGACCTGCCCACGCGGACGCTCGACGCAGAGACCGACGTCGTCTCGCTGCTGGTGGCGGCGGGGCTGGCCCGCTCGCGCAGCCAGGCGCGCCGGCTCGTCGAACAGGGCGGCGTGCGGCTCGATGGCGAGACCGTCACCGACGCCGAGGCGCGCATCCCCCCGGCTGAGGCGGTGCTGCAGGTCGGCAAGCGCCGCTTCCTGCGGCTGACGCCGCCGGCCCAGAGATAGTCGCACGGCGGGGAGGGTGCCGCCTGGCACCCTCCCCGCCGCCCCTTGCCCCCGCTTTGACGCGCCCGCCCCCGCCGGGCACAATGGGCGCTACGTTGGTCATTACGCCCGCGCCCGCTGCGGGCCGCCCGAGGGAACCGCCGCCCTATGCACAGTAACGAGACCCGCCCGACCCTCTCCCCGGCCTGGGGCCGCGCCCTCCTGGCCGCCACCGTCCTCCTGGCCCTGGCGCTGCGCCTAGTGCGCCTGGCCGAGCCCGCCCTCCGCTGGGACGAGGGCTGGAGCCTGGCCCACGCCTCGCTCCCCTGGGCCGACCTGGCCCGCGTGGCCAGCCTGGAGTGGCACCCGCCCACCTTTGCCGCCCTGCTCAGGCTGTGGCTGGTCTTTGGCAAGAGCCCGGCGGCGATCCGCGCCTTTTCGGTCCTGGCCGGCGTAGCCGCCGTGCCGCTGGCCTACGCCGTGGCGGCCGCCTGGTCAGAGAGCCGCCGGGTGGCCCTTTGGAGCGCCCTGCTGGCCGCGGTGTGGCCGCTGCTCGTCTATTACGGCCAGGTGGCGCGCCCTTACGCCCTGATGGCCCTGCCGGTGCTCGGCGCGGCCTGGTTCGCCCTGCGCCCCGCCTCCTGGCGGGGTGACCTGGGGCTGGTCCTGCTCACGGCGCTGAGCCTCTATGTGCACTATTACTCCGTCTGGGCGCTCGCGGGCATCTGGCTGTACGCCGTAATCCTCCAGCCGCGGCGCATCGGCAGGCTGATCCTGCTGGGGCTGGCCGCCGGGCTGCTGTACGTGCCCTGGCTGCTGGTGGTGCGCGGCAACCTGAGCGAGCGCCTGCTGAGCGGCACGGCCAGCGCCGCCGATACCTGGGCTGAGGCGCGCGCCCTGCTCAAGCCGACGCTCCAGGGGCTCTTTTTCACCTACGTCTCGGGCTGGCGGGCGGCCTGGGGGGTTCTGGCGGTGGGGGTCGCCGGGGCACTCTGCGGGCCGTTCACCCGGCGCGCAGGGCGGCAGGTCCTGCTGCCGCTCCTGGTAGTGGGGATCAGCGTGGCCGGGGTGGCCTACGGGGCGGCCACGGCCAGGTGGTTCGCGGTGCGCTACCTGGTGCCGGCGGCCGTCTTCCTGGGGATGGGGCTGGCCTGGGCGCTCGATCGCCTGGCAGCGCGCTGGTGGCCGCTGGCGGGGGTCGCCCTGGTGGCGCTGGCGGCCCTTTACTGGCCGGCCAGCACGGGCTTTGTGTATGAAAAGATGCTCGAGGTGGTCGACCCCTTCGACCCGGCCGAGGACTATTCCTACCTGCGCGAGCACGCCGGCCCTGATGACCTGGCCTATTTCAACGTCCTGGCCCGCGCCGGCTGGTACGAGGCGCTACGCCGCGAGGGCGACCCCGCCTGGTCCTACGCCATGCGCTGGGACCCGATCATCGAGCCGATGGACACGATCGCCGCGCGCATCACCCGGAGCACGACGGAGCACCCGCGCCTCTGGTTCCTGCTCTACAAGGGCACCTACGGGCCCAACGCCCCGCTCAAGCCCTGGCTTGACGCGCACCTGATCCCCGCCAGCGCCGAGTGGCAGGGGGATATGCTCTACCTCGCCTACGTCGCCCCGCCGGAGGAGTGGGCCGCCGCCGCAGTGGGCGCGACCTATGCCGAAGGCCTGACCCTGGAAAGCGCACGCTGGACCCCCCACTCTAGCGTGGGAGGCCCAGCGGCGGTGGAACTCGTCTGGCGCTGTGAGGCGCCCCTGGCCGGTAACTACAAGGTCTTTGTCCACGCCCTCGATGGCGCCGGCGCGCTCGTCGCGCAGCACGACGCCCTCCTCGGCGGGGAAGAGCACCCCAGCGCCTCCTGGCAGGCCGGTGAGGCCGTCACCGGGCGTTACGGGCTGCTTCTGCCGCCCGCCGGCGCCCCGGGGGCGCTGCACCTCCGCGCCGGGTTGTACAATCCCGACACCGGCCAACGCCTACGGCTCGCCGACGGGCAGGATACGGTCGCTCTGGGAACGCTCGTCGTCGACTAGGGCCGGGCCGCTAGTCCTTGCTCAACGTGTACAGGATCGACGTCCCGTCCAGGTAGTTGTACACCTGCACGAGGTACTCGGCCCAGGCCACCGGCTTGAAGGTCGCCTTGGCCACGTTGGAGGCGCCGTCCGGCGCGCTCTTGGCCACCAGGCCGCTGGGGCCGTAGACCTGAAAGCCGACGCCGTCCGCAATCACCCCATCATACGGCAGGATGCGCAGCGAAAGGGCCACTTCCTTGTTGCTATCAAAGGTAAAGGCGTAGCGCGCATAGGCGCCGCCGCGGCTGCCGGCCAGCGTGTCGGCAAAGGGGCCCTCTGCGGTCGGCCGCTGCACCGACGGCGCCACGGGGGCGGGCGTCTTGGGCGGCGTAGGCGTGGGGGTCGGCATGGTCCGCGCCGAAGCCACGACCAGGCTGGCATCGTCCAGGTAGACGTTGTTGTCCTGGCTGCGATAGTCGGGGAACGAGTAGACAAAGACGGTCACCGTCTTGGCTGCCGCGACCGCCTCGACCGTCAGGAGCTCCCAGTCGTCGTAGGCGTTCGTCTCGGGCGACCAGACGATCGACTCGGCCATGGCATCCGTCCCGCCGAAGGGGTCGATCCCGATCTTCAGGTGCATCGGCGAGGGGTCGCCGGAGGTGTTCCCGTCGCAGTTCCCCTTGCCCTCGTTGTCGCACGACCAGGTCATCGCCCAGATGTCAAAGCGCAGCAGCTTGCCTACCGGCACGTTGGGGACTTGCTGCAGGATGCCGCCCTGAAAGTTCCCGAAGGAGTGAAAGTACTGCTGCGAGAGCTCCCCGTTGCGCACGCGGTTGTAGGGGGCCTCATCGCGAAAGGCCGCCTTGTACTCGGGCGCAAAGCGGTAGCCCTGCGAAGTCTCCCACTCGGAGCCCTCATAGTAGTAGGGCACCCAAGGTGCCGCGATGCGGCAGTTCTCTTTGGTGGCCATGGCCACGTAGGGACGCTCGAAACCGGGGTTCTGCAGCAGGTTCGGCCCGTCGGCAGACACCGTCGCTGCCGCAGGAAGCAGGCAGAGCAGCGTGACGACCACCCAAAGCGTGATACGGCTTGTTCTGGACACTTTTCCTCCCGATGATCTCCAGTTGGGGCGGACCCGTCGGAAAGGTAGGCGAAAGCCCCCTACCTGTCAACTGGCGGTGCCCAGGCGCCCGCCGGCATTCCGATCCTAACCTGTGGGTAAGTTCTCTCTACCGTCGTTAGCCGTTTGCTACTTGACCGTGGCGGCGAGAGCAGATACGATGCGCAGGTAAGGGCCCGCACCCGTCGCGGACCTGGGTGCGGCCCGGGCAGTGCCCGCAGCCGGGCACTGGCATGGCAGGACGTTAGGCCGCCGCCCGTCGGTGGGGTGCACCGTGAACGAGTCGCCGGTCAGGTACGTCGCGGCGTTCTGGCGGAGCAGGCCCGGCACTGCCGGGAGCATCGCCTCCGCCTGGCATCTCTTTTCCGCCTGGACCATGCGGCACCAGCCGGGCGTCCGCGAGATGCGCCTGCTCCGGTCCGACGATGATCCACCCCTGTTCCTGGCCCTGAGCACCTGGGCCGACGCCGAGGCCATCCGCGCCTGGCGCGCCACGCCGGAACACCGCGCCTTCACCCTGGACATCGCCACCCTCTGCCAGGAGGTCTCTTACCACGAGCTGACCCTGGCGGGCGAACGGCTCTTCTGGGCCGAGGCGCGCGAATAAGGCGCCCGGCCCCTCCTCCGCGCCGCGCGGTCTTACGCGCCGCGCGGTCTTACGCGCCGCGCAGTTTTATGCGCCAAGGGCCTCCCTGGCCCGCTTGGCTTCCTTGCCGCGCTCGTGGGTGTCGCGGATGCGCTTGCGCAGGCGCAGGTTGGTCGGCGTCACCTCGAGCAGTTCATCGTCGGCCAGGTACTCGATGGCCTCGTCCAGGCTCATGTCGCGCGGCGGAGAGAGGCGTTCGTCGACCTCGCGCGTCGACGTGCGCATGTTGGTCAGGTGTTTGCGCTTGCACACGTTGACGGCCAGATCTCCCGGGCGCTGATGCTCGCCCACGATCATCCCCTCATATACCTCGACGTTGGGGCCCACAAAGAGGTTCCCGCGCTCCTCGGCGTTGGCCAGGCCAAAGCTCGTCGTCAGCCCCGTCTCAAAGGAGACCAGCGAGCCCCCCGGCCGGCCGCCCAGCGGCCCGGCCAGCGGCAGGTAGCCGTGGAACATCGGGTGCATCACCCCTTGCCCGCGGGTGGCCGTCATAAAGTGGTAGCGGAACCCGAGCAGCCCGCGCGTGGGGGCCAGGTACACCAGGCGGGTGTGGCCGTCGTCCGTCTCAGACATGGCCAGGAGCTGCCCGCGCCGGTCGCCGAGCATCTCCATCACCACGCCGACCGTGTCGGGGCTGGTTTCGATGTGCACCTCTTCGTACGGCTCCAGCATCTCCCCGTTCTCGTCGCGGCGCACCAGCACCTCCGGCCGAGACACCTCCATCTCGTACCCCTCGCGGCGCATCGTCTCGATGAGGATAGCCAGGTGCAGCTCACCCCGGCCTGAGACGACAAAGGTATCCGGGCTGTCCGTCTCTTCCACGCGCAGCGCCACGTTACGGCGCAGCTCATCGAACAGCCGCGCCCGCAGCCGGCGGGAGGTGCTCCAGCGCCCCTCGCGGCCGGCGAACGGGGAGGTGTTCACCCCGAAGGTCATGCGCACAGTGGGCTCTTCGACGTGGATGGCCGCCAGCGCCGCCGGCGCCTCCGGGTCGGCCAGCGTCTCACCGATGGCCACCCCCTCCAGCCCGGCGATCACGACGATCTCGCCGGCCCGCGCCTCGGGCACCTCGACGCGCGCCAGCCCCTCGTGGACGTAGAGGTAGCGGGCGCGGTCGCTCAGGATCTCGCCCGCCAGCGTCATCCGCGCCACCTCCTGCCCGGCGCGGAGGCAGCCGGCATGGATGCGCCCCACCGCGGTGACGCCGCGGTACTCGTCGTAGCCGAGGTTGGCCACCAGCATCTGCAGGGGGCCCTCCGCCTCAACGCGCGGCGCCGGGATGCTGCGCAGGATGGTGGTGTAGAGGGGCCCCAGGTCAGGCCCCAGGGCCGGCGTCAGCCCGGCCTGGCCCGTCAAGGCGTTGGCGTACACCACGGGAAAGTCGGCCTGGGCGTCGTCCGCCCCCAGCTCGACGAACAGGTCAAAGGTGCGGTTGAGGGCCTGCTGCGGGTCGGCACCCCGTCGGTCGACCTTGTTGATGACGACCACGGCGCGGTGCCCCTTGTCCAGCGCCTGTTTCAGCACAAAGCGCGTCTGCGGCATGGGGCCCTCGGCGGCGTCCACCAGGAGGAGCACGCCGTCGACCATGTTCATGACCCGCTCCACCTCCCCGCCGAAATCGGCGTGGCCGGGCGTGTCGACGATGTTGACGCGCACCGGGCCGTCGATCTCCGGGTCCCAGATGGTGATGGCCGTGTTCTTGGCCAGGATGGTGATGCCGCGTTCGCGCTCCAGGT
>JAAZBY010000211.1 GCA_012513595.1 Chloroflexota bacterium | reverse complement strand
TGCTGGGCCTTCTGATCATCGTGGTCGCGGCGCGCAGCTACTACCGCTCGTCCAGCTTCCGCCTGCCGCGCAAACGGGCGGACTAGGCTCGCTGCCCGGCTGGAATCTGGAGCCGTATACAGAAGGCGCCGTCCCCTGCGGGACGGCGCCTGTCGCGTTCTGTAGGGCAGGGAGCCTAGCGGCGCTCCTCGCGACGCCGGTCGGAGCGGTTCACGCCCATCAGCGAGCTGAGCACCGTCGAGACGAGGGAGATGACCAGCGCCGCCAAGATGGCCGCCCAGAAGGAATCGAGCGAGACCGCCAAGCCAAAGAACTGCGACACGCGCGCCGCCACTAGCAACATGACGGCGTTGATGACCAGCGTGAACAGCCCCAGGGTGGCCAGGATGAGCGGGCAGGTCAGGAACTTGACCAGCGGAGCGATCAACGCATTCGCCAACCCCAGGATGAGGGCCAGCCACAGGTAGACGGTCCATCCCCCGGCGACGTGGAACCCCGTCACCAGGCGCATGGCCGCATAGGCAGCCACGGCGTTGATCACCCAGCGCAGCAGGAGCCTTCGCAAGGCCTTCCTCCGTTCTCTGCAGGCAGCGGCGCTCCCAGCCCTCGCGGGCGGCGCCGGGCGCGTCGGCACACGGGACGCCCTGCCGCATTCTGCCATGCCGCGGCGGCGTGGCTATTCGACAAAGATCTCGACCCGCTCGCCGTCCTCGAGGTCCTCGACGTCGGCCACCTTCCCCTCGGTCCCCTCACGGATGGCCTGCAGGAAGATGTTGGGGTCGATGCCGGCGACATCGGGCGCAAAGCGAGCCCCCATGCGCATCCCGACGTTGACGAGACCCATCGGGATGTTCAGGTTCACCTTGGCCTTGCCAGAAGCCAGATCGGTGACGCGTACCCTGAACCAGCGCGGTTTGCCTGCCTGCTGGCCGGCCGCCTCGCGGCTCTCGGCCGAGTCGAGGGCCTGCAACAGCCTGGCAGCCTCGTCGGCGGAGATGTTCCCGCTCTCGACCATCTTGAGGATCTGTAAACGCTCTTCGGTCATGCTCATGGTCTAGCCTCCCGGGTGTGGCGACGACCGCGGCCCGTGTTCAGCCGGCGGTTCGGAGATACGCCATACCCTTACAAGCCGGATCTCTGCCCGGCTGCAGGTCGAGCGCCATCTGATCCAGAACGCGCACGGTACGGAATCCCAGGTCCCAAGCAGCCGTCAGGGCCTCCGGATGGCTGACGGACAGGGTAGTTTGCACGTGCTGAGGTACTGCGCGGCGCAGGCGAGCCAGCAACCACTCCCACAGGGCCGCCTCATAGCGGCCGCGGTGCTGCGGAGCGACGTACAGGGCTGCCTCGTGGGGGCCACGCAGCGAGTTCGTCTGCGCGAACGCGTAGGCCACCGGCCGCCCGGCGGGGCAGGCCACTACCTCGAAGGTCTGTTCCGCCGTCACCGCATAGTGCAGGAGGCGGTAAGCACTCCAGACCCAGGGGTGGCGTGTGCTCTGGCGCCCGCTGACCGGCTGGCCGCCCACCGTAGCCAGCCTGGCCAGGAGGGCGCGGATCTCCGCATGGTCAGCGGCGCGCGGCGCGCGCAGGGTGCCGGCCGCGTCGCCCCGGGCAGCAGGCCCGCCGACGACGAGCGGCCACTGATGCTTGTGCAGGCGCAGCTCGTGGACGGTGTCAAGGGTCGCAAACTCACAGCGGCGGTACAGGGCCACGGCGATGTCGTTATCGGGGCGCACCTGCAGAATGAGGCGGCGCACCCCGCGGGCACGGGCAAAGGCGATGGCCCGGTCCATCAGCTGGCTGGCGATGCCCCTGCCGCGATGCTCGGGCATCACGGCCACGTTGGTCACCGACCAGACGGCCCGATCCTCCCTTTCCGGAGACAGGCTGACGTTGCCGACCAGTTCGCCGCTCTCCGTCCAGACAAAGCCATAGAAGGGCGACATCAGGCGGTTGGGCCCGCGCAGCAGCGGCCCCAACATGGCCATCTGGCGGAGGTCCTGCACGAGGTGGCTGCCCGTGGCGGCCAGTTCCGGCCCAAAGGCCGCCTCGATGAGCGTGGCGAGGTCGGCCAGGTCCCGGTAGGGCAGGAACGGCCGGATGTGTTCGGAGGCTGCCGCGACGCCCGCTGCCTGCGCGATCATCTTCAGCGCGCCTTGAGCAGGCGGACGGCGTCATCGGAGGAGATGGTGCCGGCGGAGAGCTGGCTGAGGATGTCACGGCGCTGCTCCGCCGAGGCGGTAGCCTCCTCCTCTTGCACCTCATAGCCGAGGGCGCGGACCACCTCGCTCAAGCGGTTGCGCACCGTGGGGTACGAGATGCCCAGTTCCTCCTCCACGCGAGTGATCTTGCCCTCGCAGCGCAGGAAAGTCTCCGCAAAGGCGATCTGCTCGGGGTTCAGGCGCGAAAAGCGCCCCAGCGAGAAACGCCCCTCGATGCTGGTGTCGCAGCTACGGCAGTGCAACCGGGTGACGTCCATGACGTCATCGCAGACCGGGCACCTGCCGACTACTGGATGTGTCATACCGCCCACCTTGACGCGCCCTGCACGATTCTCATGTGAGTATCAACTATGGTAATACGAACCTTTAGATATGTCAAGGCCTTGCTTGAACTTTCGCCGGAAGACGCGGCGCCTCAGGCCGTGCCTGGGGCGCGCCGGCGCAGGGAGACGTCACCGGCTACCACAGTGCGCAGGACGCCGTCACGGGTGCGCACCAACAGGGCGCCGTCATCATCAACACTTTCGGCCCGCCCCTCGATGACCTGGTCACCGGCGCTCACCGAGACGTCCCGCCCCAGGGTCAGCAGGTGCTCGCACCACTCCGCGGCGGGGGACCAACCCGTCACCAGGCGGTCGTAGCGCTCCTCGGCCGCCTCGAGGATGGCGACCAGGACGTCCAGCCGGGAGACCTCTCTCCCCAGGGCCGCCGACAGGCTGGTGGCCGGGGTCATTACCTCCGGCAGTGCGGCCACGTCCAGGTTAATGTTGAGCCCCATGCCCACTACGGCATAGGCGAGCGCCTGGCCCTCCAACCCCAGCTCGGTGAGCACGCCGCCCAGCTTGCGCTCCTGGAGGTAGACGTCGTTGGGCCACTTGACCTGGCCCTCCAGCCCGCTGACGCGCCGGATCCCCTCGATCGCCGCCAGTGAGCAGGCCATGGTCAGGCGTTGGGCCTGCCGGGGGGCCAGCGGCGGGCGCAGCAGGAGGGACATGAGCAGTGAGCTGCCCCGCGGGGCGTGCCAGCGGCGGCGGAGCCGGCCCCGCCCCTGGGTCTGCAGCTCGGCGAGCACCAGTGTGCCGCTCGGGGCGCCCTGGCGGGCCAGTGCGACGGCGCGGCTGTTGGTGGAGTCGATCTCGCCGTGCAGCTCGGCGTGGCGGCCGAGGGTGTGCGTGTGCAGGCTGTTCTGCAGTTCCGTAGCGTCAATGGGCTTGGTCATGTCGCTCAGGATAGGCTATCGCGGGTCTATCGTCAATGTGTCGGCCAGGCGCGGAAACCCTCCGGTGCGGCAGTTGATGCCCCGGCGGGGGGCAGTAGAATGGGCTGACCGGCATGATGCAGGCGGCGAGGGGGCGAGGTGGCGTTCGAGAGAGAGGCAGTGGCGGAAGGGCGACCCCTGCGCGTAAGCGTCTGGGGCGCGGCCGCCTCTGGCAAGACCACGCTGGGCCAGCGCCTGGCCCGGGCGCTGGGGGCGCAGTACCTGGAGCTGGACGCCATCCACTGGGGCCCTGGCTGGACGCCGATCTCCACGGAAGAGTTCCGCGCCAGGGTGGCCGAGGTGGCCGCCTGCGACCGCTGGGTGATCGACGGGGAGTACTATCGCAAAGTGGGGGATCTGGTCGCCGGGCGGGCCGACATGGTGGTGTGGCTCGACTATGGGCGGCCGGTTTTGGCCTGGCGCCTGTTGCGGCGCACGGTGGGGCGCGTCTGGCGGCGACAGGTGCTCTGGAACGAGAACCGCGAGACGTTTCGCGGGGCGTTCTTTAGCCGAGATTCGCTGTTGGCCTATCTGCTGCGCACTGAGCGGGCCAGGCGCCGGCAGCGCCGGGCGCGGGCGGCCGAGCTCGCCGCGCAGGGCCTGCGCGTGGTGCAGCTGCAGAGCCCGCGGGAGGCCGATGCCTGGCTGGCCCGGGCCGAGGCGGCCTGGGGAGGCGCCCCGCCGGAGGGGCGGGCGTAGCAAAAAGCCCTCTCCAGGTCGGAGAGGGCCGTGATGGTGGGCGCGACAGGACTCGAACCTGTGACCTCGCGGATGTGAACCGCGCGCTCTAACCAGCTGAGCCACGCACCCTTGACGTGCGCAGTATAGCACTGCCGTCTCTTCCGCGCAAATCGCCGCATATCCCCAGCGTGTGGCAGGTCCGTTTTGACAGGGCTCGCGGAGGTCGCTATAATCAACGTTCGGTAAGGCCGGGGACCCTGTCTCTCTCGGGAAGCACCGGTCACATCATGCCGCTGACCCCGGAGGTAAAGGGAAGTGTACGCAGTCGTCGAGACCGGTGGAAAGCAGTACAAGGTAACGGTCGGGCAGACCGTCGACGTAGAGAAACTCGCGCAGCAGGTCGGTGAGGCCGTCGTGCTGGATCGCGTGCTGATGGTCTCTGCCGACGGGGACGTGCGCGTCGGCCAGCCGGTGCTGGAGGGCGTTACCGTGTCGGCCACGGTAGTGCTGCAGGACAGGGCGCGCAAGGTCATCTCCTTCAAGTACAGGGCCAAGGAGCGCTACCGCCGCACGATTGGGCATCGTCAGGAATTTACCCGTCTGCGCATCGACGGTATTCAGGCGTAGCCGACCAAGAAGAGAGGTACGCATGGCAAAGAAAAAGGGCGGCGGCAGCACCGCCAATACCAAAGATAGCCGAGCGAAACGTCTGGGCGTCAAGGTCTTTGACGGCGAGGCGGTGAACTCGGGCGCTATCATCGTCCGCCAGCGGGGCACCAGGGTCGCCCCGGGCACCAACGTGGGGTGCGGCAGAGACCACACCCTCTTTGCCACTATCGACGGCTACGTCAAGTTTGAGACGTACGGCCGTGGCGGGGCAAAGCGGGTCTCAGTCTATGCGGAAAGGGTGCAGTAACCGTGAAGCAAGGCATTCATCCCCAGTATCATGCGGATGCCAAGGTTGTCTGCGCGTGCGGGAACACCTGGACGACCGGGTCCACGCAGGCAGAACTGCGCACCGACATCTGCAGCCAGTGTCATCCGTTCTTTACCGGCCAGCAGCGTATCATTGACACGGGCGGCCAGGTCGAACGGTTTACCACGCGCCTGGAAACGGCCGAGCGGCTGCGCCAGGTCGAGGCCAAGCGCGCCAAGGCCCGCGCCGAGCGCAAGCGCGCCAGAGCCTTGGTCGAGATCGTGGACGAGGACGAGTCGATCGAGCCGATCGATGCCATCCTGGGGACCGACGAGGCCAAGTAGCCTCGGCGTGCTCAGCCAAGGGAAGGGCAGAGTGGCAGCACTCTGCCCTTTTGTTCTACAATGCCACTGCTCCGCTTCGCGCGCACATTCCCGCCAGGGAGGTCTCGGTGGTCTATCGGCGCTACGACATGGGCTGGGTAGAGGTGATCTGCGGCTGCATGTTCTCCGGCAAGACCGAGGAGCTCATCCGGCGTGTCCATCGCGCCCAGATCGCCAGACAGAAGGTGCAGGTCTTTCAGCACAGCCTGGACGAGCGCTACGGCCAGCGGCGCATCGCGGCACACTCGGGCGCCTTTGTGGAGGCGGTGACGGTACAGTGCTCGGCCGACGTCCTGCCCCTGCTCCAGCCCGATACCGAAGTCGTGGCCATTGACGAGGTGCAGTTCTTTGACCCCGAGGTGGCCGATCTGGCCGTACACCTGGCCGACCGGGGGATGCGCGTCATTGCCGCCGGGCTCGATATGGACTTTCGCGGCGAGCCGTTCGGCCCTATGCCAGCCCTGATGGCCCGGGCCGACCTGGTGGACAAGTTGCAGGCCATTTGCGTCGTCTGTGGGGCGCCGGCCGGGCGCACGCAGCGGCTGGTCGATGGCCAGCCGGCCCGCTACGAGGATCCCATCATCATGGTGGGGGCCAGCGAAGTGTATGAGGCGCGCTGCCGATCCTGCCATGCCGTTCCCAGAGGGGAGAGCCATGCCCACTAAGCCCATCACCTATGGCGGGCAGGCCGTCATGGAAGGCGTCATGATGCGCGGCGCGCATGACTGCGCCGTGTGCGTGCGCGCCCCCTCGGGTGAGATCGTCATCCGGCGCGAGGCGTTGCCTGCCGTATACCGCAACAGGGTGCTGAAACTGCCCTTTCTGCGCGGCCTGGTGATGCTGTGGGACTCGCTGGGCCTGGGCCTGCGCGCCCTGCTGTGGTCAGCCGACGTGGCCCTGGGAGAAGAGAGCGAGGAGCGCTTCACTGGCCCGCTGGCCTGGGGGACCATTGCGGCGTCGCTGGTTCTGGGCGTGGGCCTGTTCATGCTCCTGCCGATGTTTCTGGTCAGTCTGGTGGATCGCTACATTGCCTCGGCGCTGTGGAGCAACCTGGCGGAAGGGGTTGTGCGGCTGGGCCTCTTTGTCGGCTACCTGGCGGCCATCGGGCTGATGCCCGACATTCGCCGCGTGTTCGCCTACCACGGGGCCGAGCACAAGACCATCAACGCCTACGAGAGCGGCGCCCCGCTGGAGCCGCAGAGCGTGGCCGCCTTCCCACGCGCCCACGTGCGCTGCGGCACCGGGTTCCTGCTCATCGTCCTGGTGGTGTTCGTCCTGGTTGCCACCATCATGGGGCGCCCGCCCCTGCTCCTGCGGCTGGCCTCGCGGGTGCTGCTGGTCCCGGTGGTGGCGGGGATCTCGTACGAACTGCTCAAACTCTCGGCCCGCTACTATGACCAGAGTCGCCTGGTGCGCGCCGTGGTGGCCCCCGGGCTGGCCCTGCAGCGCCTGACGACGCGCGAGCCCGACCTGGCCATGCTGGAGGTCAGCATCGCCGCGCTGCGCCAGGTGCTGGAAGCGGACGGCCTGGCCGTACCATCGCGTGCCGAGGTCGAGGTCCCCGACGCCGTGCCGGCGGGGCCGCGCCCCTAGCACGCCGTTTGTGTTGACGAAAGGGTGGCATTGATGCTCACGAAAGACGAACTGCTGGCCAAGGCACAGCGCCCTTCTGGCGAGGCCCTGCGGCTGCACCCCTTCTACCGGGGCAAGATTCAGACGGCGGCCAAGTGCGCCATCCGGAACCTCGATGACTTTTCCATCTGGTACACGCCGGGTGTGGCGGCGCCCTGCCGCGCCATCGCCGCGGATACCGGCTTGGTCTACGAATACACCAACAAGGCCAATACCGTCGCCATCGTCTCCGACGGCTCGCGCGTGCTCGGCCTGGGGAACATCGGGCCGGAGGCGGCCATGCCCGTCATGGAGGGCAAGGCGCTCCTGTTCAAGTACCTCGGCGGGGTCGACGCCGTGCCGCTCTGCCTACGGGCCGAGTCGCCGGAGGATATCATCCGCACGGTGCAGCTGATCCAGCCTTCCTACGGCGGCGTGAACCTCGAGGATATCTCGCAGCCCGAATGCTTCCGCGTGCTCGACACGCTGCGCGCCGACGCGTCGATGGAGATCCCCGTCTTTCACGACGATCAGCAGGGCACGGCCACAGTGCTCCTGGCCGGGCTGTTCAACGCGCTCAAACTGGTCAACCGCGACGTCCGCAACACGCGCTTTGCCCTCATCGGCCTGGGTGCGGCCAACGTCGCCACCCTGCGGCTGCTTCTGGCCAGCGGCGTGGAGATGAGCCAGATCGTGGCGACCGACTCTCGCGGCATCCTGCATCGCGAACGCGCCGACGTGCGCGAGCGCCAGGGCGATTACCCCGACAAGTGGCGGGTCTGCCTCGGCTCCAACCCCGACGACCGGCGCGGCGGCATTGCGGAGGCCCTGCGCGATGCGCACGTGGCCATCGCCTTTGCCACCCCGGGGCCGGGCGTGATCAAGCCCGCATGGGTGAGCCAGATGGCCGCCGACAGCATCGTCTTTGCCTGTTCCAACCCGGTCCCCGAGATCTGGCCGTGGGAGGCGCTCGAGGCCGGCGCCCGCATCGTCGGGACGGGGCGCTCCGACTTTGCCAACCAGCTGAACAACTCGTTGGGCTTCCCGGCGATCTTTCGTGGGGCGCTCGACGTGCGGGCCCGCACCATCACCGACGAGATGTGCCTGGCCGCCGCCGCCGAGATCGCCCGGTTCGGCGAGGAGCTGGGCCTTGACGACACGCACATCGTGCCCACCATGGACGACCTGGACGTCTACCCGCGGGAGGCGGTGGCAGTGGGCATGAAGGCGCAAGAGCAGGGCCTGGCGCGCGTTACGATGACCCGCGAGGAGCTGTACGCGACCGCCTCGCGCCAGATCGACGAGGCGCGGGCCATGGTCACCACGCTGATGTCTGAGGGGATCATCGCCCCGGTTCCCGAGGAGTAACCGACATCGGGTCTGGCCTGTCCGTTGGTGAGGGTACCGAGGTAAGGGCATGACTACGGCGCGCATTCGCTACCGCAAACAGGAGTGGGAAGTGGCCAGCGGCATGACGGTGCGCTCGGCCATCGAGAAGGTGGGGCTCGACCCGTTGAACGTGCTGGCCCTGCGCGACAAGAAGTTGATCAACGACCAGACCATTCTGGAGCCGGGTGACGAGATCCGGCTGGTAAACGTGA
>JAAZBY010000015.1 GCA_012513595.1 Chloroflexota bacterium | reverse complement strand
TCCAGCCGGACCTGCGACGACCCCGCGTAGAGCGACGCCCGCAGCCGGAACGAGAACCACCGCGCCCCGCCGGGGCGAACGATGCTGCCGCGAACCTGCAGCGTCCCGCGCAGGGGGCCGCTGCACTCCACCTCAGTCGTCTCCGCCACGGCAGTGCAGAGCTGCCCCTGCTCGTCCACCACGCGCAGGCCGACCTCCAGCCGGTCGGCGACGGTCAGCAGGCCAGGGCCTGCGGCCCGCAGCGACACGTTGCCGCTGGCCAACGCGTTCGCGCCTTCCGGTTTCACCGGCGCGGCCGGGGCCGGCGACGCACCCCCGTCGCCCCAGGACAGCGCGTAGGTGGTCTCGCCATTCGTGGGGGCCTGCCCGGCAAAGTCGAGCAGGAGCCAACGCGCGCTGCCATCCTTCCAGCGCGCCAGCGGCTCCGTCTGCAGCGGCACGGCGCGCCCCGCGGCATCGAGGAGCCGAAAGGCGGTGCCTGTCGGGGCCGTCCCCTCTGCCAGGGGCACGCCACCCGTCACCGGGCGTAGCCCGTCCAGCCCCGCACAGTCACGGACTCTGATCGTCATTCGCGGCATATCATCCCTCCCATGGGCTGAGCACCCTCCGAGCAGGGCGCTCCTGACGGCCATCATAGACCGGCCTCGCCCGCGTAGCAAGGGCGCCCGCAGCAGATGGCGCGCCCCCTACGGGGCTCAGGGGGAGCCGCGCACCATGAGCGGCAGGTGCATGGCTTTGGCACACAGCTCCAGGCGGGCGTTGCGGACGGCCACCTCGCTCCAGCGCCCCGGGATTCCCACCACGGCGGAGCTGCCGACGATCAGCGAGTAGGGGCGCCAGTACGACACGGCGGTGCCCACCTCCTGCCCATCGATCGAGAGGGTGTACGTCAGCCCGCGCAGCTTCAGTGTCACCGTGTGCCAGGAGGAATCCCCGGCGATCCCCGTCCAGACTCTGCGCCCGAGGAGGGAGGCGGTAAAGCCCGGCGTGCCCTCGGACCCGCTGAAATGGTGAACCTCCAGGACGTCATGAAGATAGGGGTTGGGCGGCAGGCCCTCCAGGTCGCGGTCGCCCACGAACGGCCGCGAGCCGACCGACACGCCGGTGCCGTAGCCCGTCACGCTGGGGAAACGCATTTCAAAGGAGAGCGTCACGTCTCCCCAGGGGGAAAAGTGGCCGTCCACCCAGGCGAGGGGGAAGGCGCCCGTGTCTGCCGTGCCGTTCAGCAACGAGATGCCGGCGGGCAGGGGCTCGACGCGCCCGCCACCGGCGTCAACCCGCCAGGTCGCGGTGCAGCCGCCCAGGTCAGCCTGCCACTGTGCGCGCCAGCCGTCGCAGGCCGGCGGCGAATAGCCCACCGGCGTTGCCGCCGGGGTGGGGGCCACGGTCGGCGTGGGCGTGTCCGTGCGGGTCGGCGTAGGGGCACCACCGAGCACCACCAGGGAAGCATCGTCCCAGTAGCTATCGTTGTGCTTGACGGGCCAATCCTGCTTGGCGCCGATCCACACCGTGATCTCGTCGGAAAGGGTGTAGGCGCTGACCTGTTGCAGCACCCAGCGGTCGTGCCGCACAAAGGGGGGCGACCAGATGATCGCCGGGGACTGCCAGTCTCGCCCGCCGGTGGGGTCGATGCCCACGTAGGTGTGGTACATGCCCGGGTACATGGAGTAGTGCGGGTCGTCCAGCTGAGAGGACCAGGTCTGTACCCAGACGGCGAACGATACCCACTGCGCCACCGGGACGTTGCGCACTGTCTGGTACATCCCCGCGGTGTGTGTGCCGGCAAAGGTAAAGAACTTTTGCGCCTTTCGGCCGCTGCGCACGCGAAAGGTGCCTTCTTCGGGTTGGTATTCCGGGCGGCGGTTGTACGACGCGGGGTCGCAGGTGAGGGGAGCCAGGTACGACGGTGCTGCGCCGAGCACCGTCATAGGAGGGCACGTCTGGACGTTATTGTACCAGACCTCCCAGCCGTCGGCGAGGGTCAGCTCGCCGGCAGGGCCCTCGCCCGGCAGCGCGTAGGGGTCGAGGCGCGGGCTGAAGGTGCCCTCAAAGTCCCCGTTGACGAGGAGGTTCGCGCTGGTGAACGGCTGCTGGATCAGGCCCCCGGGCAGAGTGCCCGGGGCGGTGGCGCGGCCCTCCACAACCGGTGAGGTCAGCACTGCCAGGGCCATCAACACTACCGACACTGTCGCGAGGAAGGTGCGCATCGACGGGCCATCCGTTTCTTCAGTGTGTGGCTGCCGACCTTCGAGTCTACCCACGTGACAGCGGACTGGCAACCGCGCCTGCCGGGAGGCCCCTGCCGCCCCGCGGCAGGAGATGGGTCTATCCGCGCAGAGTTATGGTACAATGCCCGCACCCTGGCAGAGCGCTTTACGGAAGGGGGAGGCATGCAGTCGGGACGAGCGCCCAACAACTCGCCGCATCCGCCCCGCGGCACGCGGCTGCGGTCGATCGACCAGTTCCGCGGCCTCAGCGTCGCCCTGATGACGGTGGCCAACTACTTTGGCGGCGTCAGCGGGGTGCCGAACTGGCTCAAACACGCACCCGACGTGGGGCTTACCCCGGTGGACCTGGTGGCGCCCCTGTTCATCTTTGCCATCGGCCTCACCTACGGCCTTTCGGCACGGAGGCGCCTGGCCTACTATGGGCGCGCGGCCGTGTATGGCCGCTTTGTGCGGCGTTACCTGTCGATCCTCGGCATCGGAGCGGTGATCACCGGTGCCCAGGACGCCCTGGGCACGCCACTGGGCCGCTACGGCTGGGGGGTCCTGCAGGCGATCGGGATGGCCGGCCTGCTGGCCCTGCCGACCCTGTTCTGGACGGCGGCCGGCAAGCTACTGGCCGGCTGTGGCCTGCTGATGGTCTACGAGTTCCTGCTCGAGCGCTTCTGGGTGACGAGGGTCCTGGCGCTCTCTCACGGTGGGCTGCCGGGGGCGCTGGGCTGGACGGCCATGCTGATCCTGGCCATGGGGCTGGCGGACCTCTTCCACCAGGGGCCGGCGGGGAAGCGCCGCCTGGCGGCGGGCGTCACCGGCTGCGCGGCCCTGGGCCTGCTGCTCTCGCTCTTTGCCCCGCTCAGCAAGAACCGGGTCTCGGCGCCCTACGTGCTGATCAGCGTGGCGGTGAGCGGGGCGTTGTTCCTCTTCTTCGAGGTGGTCCTGTCGCGCTGGCGGCTGCCGCTCCTGGTGGCCTGGGGGCAGAACCCGATGCTCCTGTACGTGCTGCACCTGGCGATGCTGGGCATATTCGTGCTGCCGCAGGACCTCGGCTGGTACGCCATGGCCGGCTGGCCACTCATCTGGCTGCATCTCGTGATCCTGATCGGCGGGATCAGCCTGGTGGCCTGGTACCTGTACAGGAAGGACTGGACGTTCGCGCTGTAGCGGCGCCGGGCGGTCGCGAGTCAGACGCGCGGGGCCTCCTCGGCGGGTGCGGCCGCGGCGCAGCCGGCCAGTGCGCCGCTGGCAAAGGCGAACTGCAGGTTGTAGCCGCCGCAGGGGCCGATGACGTCCAGCACCTCGCCGGCCAAATACACGCCGGGCACCCGGCGTGAGGCCATCGTCCGTGGGTCCACCTCGGCCAGGAGGACGCCGCCGGAGGAGACTTGGCTGTGCGCAAAGCCCCGCGTCCCCGTGGCGCGCGCCGCAAAGCCGCCCAGGGCGGCCATGACCGCCTCGATCTGGCCCCACTCGAGCTCCAGCATCTGCGCGTCCGCGTCAACCCCGGCCATGGCCATCGCCACCGGCGCCACCTTGGGCGGCAGCACCGCGCCCAGCAGCACCCGTAGCGGTACCGGGCTCCAGCGCTTACGCTTGAGCAGCGCCCAGAGGCGGTCGCGATGGCGCGGCACGAGGTCGAGCTGGACGATCATCTAGGCGTCGGCATGGGCGCTCACCAGGTAACTGACGTCCATGGCGGCCGGCCCGCTGAACCCGCTCTGCGTGAACATCAGGTTCCCCAACGACTCGGCGGCCAGTGCGCCATCGATGGTGAGGCGCAGGCTGACGTCGAGGAGCACCCCCTGCAGCCGGTGCAGATGCTTGACGTCGGCCACGATGGGGACCAAGGCCGGTAGCACCGGCGTCACGGTGTGGCCCAGACGCTCGAGGAGGGGGAACATGTCCCCGCGGGAGCCCAGGGCAGGGTAGGCCCGGCCGCCCGTCGCGACGACGACGGCGTCGACAGCGTGCCCGTCCTGCGGTCCCCCGGCATAGAGGACCAGACCGCCCGCGCCAGCCTCCAGCCCGACGATATGCGTCTGCAGGTGCACAGAGACGTTCTCGGCGCGGAGCGCGGCGTCGAGCGCGTCCACGACGGTGGCGGCCGACTCGGACAGCGGGTAGCACCAGCCGTCAGGCGTGGCATAGGTGAGGATGCCGTACTCCTCCAGCCGGGCCAGGACGGCCTCCGGCCCCCAGACGGACAGAACCGTGGCCAGGAACGAAGGGTCCGCGCAGACGTAGCGCTCGGCGGCCGCCTGCAGGTTGGAGATGTTGCAGCGACCGTTACCGGTCACCAGTAGCTTGCGGCCGACGAGGGCGTTCGTGTCGTAGATGTGGACCTCGGCGCCGAGGCGGGCGGCCTCCAGCGCGGCCATGATGCCGGCCGGCCCCGCGCCCACGACGCCTACGCGCCTCTGCGTCATTCCTCGCTCTCCCCCTCCCGAGTGCACCTGGCCTAGGAACCGGTCGAATGGTAGTGGCGCACGCCGAACTCCCAGATGCGCACGGCCACCGCCAGGAAGGCCACGCCGATCAGCGGGGCCAGCCATTGGAATAGCAGCGAAGACCCCAGGGGGTCGGCCTTCCCCATGATCGCCATGGCCGGAAAGTAGCACACAGAACCCAGCGGGACGACAAAGATGAATATGGAGCGGAACCAGGGACGATAGATGTCCAGCGGGTACTGAGCCGTCTCCACGCCGCCGTAGGTGACGGTGTTGACGATCTCGAGAGTCTGGGTTGTCCAGAAAGCCAGGGTGGCCTGGAGCACAAAGATCCCCAGGAACAGGCAGGCGCCACAGAGAACGGCGATGACGAGCAGGATCGCCTTCGGCAGGGTCCAGACGACGTCGAGCGCCAGGGAACCGTAGACGAGGACGGCCACGCCCTGCAGCAGGCGGCCCATGCGCAGCATCTGGACCTCGCTGCCGGCTACCTGCAGAGCCGTGTGCCGCGGGCGAAGCAGCAGCCGATCAAAGTCGCCGTTGCGGATCAGGCGGTCGAACATGTCAAAGCCGCGGCCGAACCCCTCCGCCAGGGCGAACGACACGTTCACCATGCCGTACAGCAGGGCCACCTCGGAAAAGTGCCAGCCGCGCAGGTTCCCAAAGCGCGCAAAGAGGGCCACGATGGCACTGAGCTCGATCGCGGTGTGCAGCAGGCGCGTGGTGATCGCCATAAAGACCGAGGCACGGTACTGCATCTGGCTGCGGATAGAGGCCGCCGCGTAGCGCCCATACAGGGAGACAGCGTTCCAGATCATCCGTCAGCCCCCCTGTACCACGAGGCGGCGTGTGCCCCGCGCCAGTAGCCAGCGCCCCGCTAGGGCCAAGGCGACCGACCACAGCACCTGCTGCAAGATGAGCAGCGGTGCCTGCGCCGGCGGAATGTCCCCGGACCAGAGGCGGAAGGGGACGTCGATGATGCCGCTGAAGGGCAACACGGCCAGGATCTTTTGCGCCCAGGCCGGGAAGAGGGGCAGGGGCACGTAGGAACCCGACAGGAACATGACAATGACCGGCAGCATGGTGCCAACGCCCTGGCCCGAGACAGTCCACAGCAGCGTGATCCCCGCCAGCGTCGAGACGGTCGAGGTCACCAGCACAGCGGCGGCCATAGAGACCGCAAAAGCTGCAAACGACGCCCAGCTGGGGGGCAGCCGCATCCCCAAGAAGGGCACGGCGATCGCCACCAGCGGCGCGGCGCGCAGCAGCGTCGGCGCGGTGCGCAGGGCCATGGTCCGGCTCAGCCAGGACCAGTAGAGGTCCACGGGACGGGCCAGCTCGTAGACGACGGTGCCGTCGCGCACCATCTGCATGACGTCTCCGTCCAGGCGGTAGGGGAGCAGGTGGAACATGGCCTGGGTCAGCCACAGGTAGGTCACCGTGTTCTCGAGGCTCATCGGCTGCGGCGCTGTGCTGGACCGGTAGAACGCCTCAAAGATCATGACGCGGATCAGGCCCCAGAAGAGCTGGGTGCCAAAGCCCGCCAGGGCCGCGGCGCGGTACTGCAAGAGCGTCCGGAAGCGGGCGCGCAGCATGGCCAGGTAAGGTCTCATGTCGCCGCCTCGGTGTACAGCCTGGCGATGATCTCCTCAATCGGCGGGTTCTGCACGTACAGGTCGCGAACGGGGTAGTTGGCCGCGATGCGACTGATGAGTTCGGCGGCAGAGACCTGC
Source organism: Chloroflexota bacterium (assembly GCA_012513595.1). The sequence continues at coordinate 695 of JAAZBY010000015.1, read as the reverse complement.
TCGGGGTAGAAGCGTAGGGTGACCTGCTCCCCGTCGCGGGCGATCTCCTCCGCCTCGGGGTCCGTCACGACCTCGCTGCCGTTCGCCAGGCGCACGATGAGCCAGCGTTCGCTGGTCACCTGCGAGCGCAGCACGCCCAGCGGCCCGGAGTAGAGGAGGTGCCCCTTGTTGATGAGCATCACCCGTGTGCAGAGCGCCTCGATGTCGTCCATGTCGTGCGTGGTGAGGATCACGGTGACGCCGCGCTCGCGGTTCAGGCGCTGCACGAACTGGCGGACGGCCAACTTGGAGACGGCATCCAACCCAATGGTCGGCTCGTCGAGGAAGAGAATCTGTGGAGAGTGCAGGAGCGCCGCGGCCAGGTCGCAGCGCATCCGCTGCCCGAGGCTCAGCTGCCGCACCGGCACGTCGAGAAGGTCGCCCAACGACAGCATCTCGACCAGCTCGTCACGACTGCTGGCGTAGGCGGCGGGCGCCACGCGGTAGATGTCTCGCAGGAGCTCGAACGACTCGATCACCGGCAGGTCCCACCAGAGCTGGGTACGCTGGCCAAAGACCACGCCGATCTGGCGCACGTGGGGCACGCGCTCCTGCCAGGGCACGCGGCCGCACACGACGCAGCTGCCGGCATCGGGCACCAGGATGCCCGACAGGATCTTGATCGTCGTGGACTTGCCGGCGCCATTGGGGCCGAT
>JAAZBY010000210.1 GCA_012513595.1 Chloroflexota bacterium | reverse complement strand
GGGCCGTCGCCGAGGGCGTAGGCAAAGAGGCCGCGCTGCACGCCCCAGGCGATGGTCTGCTGCAGGGCATCGCGGCCGCTGAGCATGGGCAGGTAGGGGAAGCGGCAGAAGTAATCCCAGAGGGTCGCCACGCTGATCATCTCGTCGCCGGCCGGCCAGAGGCGCCACTGGTCGCCTTTGCCCTCGCTGATCAGGCGTGGGTCGAGCCGTTCCAGCAGCCGTTCGTCTTCCTGAAGGCGCTCCCAGACCCGGCCGGAGAGGGTGTGTTCGCCGGGGCGGTAGCCGGAGAGGCCCACTTCCTGCTTGACCCAGAGCGACGTCTGGCCGTCGGCGCTGCCGTTGGGGGCGACGATGACGGTATAAGCGCCCCAGATGGCGGCAGGCAACCCCTTGCGGGCCTTGTCTAGCTCATTCTGCAGCTCTTCAAGCTGCGTCTTAGAGAGGCCGCCGCTGCGGTATTGGCGGTGGATGCCTTCCAGGGCGATGAGGCGCACGGCAGCCTGCTCCATGAGGCGCACGCCGTCCGGGGTGGGGAGGAGAAAGGCCAGGGTGTTCTTGTACTGGCGGAACGTACTCTTGGCGTTGGCAAGCACATCCTGGATGAAGGCGCGGCCCTTCTTCTGCTCGGCCTCCGTAGCGCCCCAGGCATAGTGTGGGTTCCCGATAACCAGCTGCAGGCTCTGCTTGTCGTCTACGGCGCGCGGACCCTCGGGCCAGGGGATGGGCTTGCCGAAGAGGCTGCGGCCCATCATCTCCTCGACCGCCGCCCTGACCCGCTCGCGCACGCTTTCGGGCTCCTGGCGCACAGCGTCGATGCGCGTGACGAGCATCTGGTTCAGGTTGGGCTGGCTGTCAATGCGGTAAGTGCCTTCCTGGACGGCGAGATACCAGAGGCGTTTCTTCAGCTTGTCCAGCCCGTCCACGGCCAGCGCCGGCAAAACGCCGGGCCGTAGGGTGGCCGTCCACAGCTCGGGCCGGCCGGCAGCAGGGGTACGGTCGGTCGCGCCGCTGTGTGAGTAGAGGAAGATGGACGTAGCCAGGCCGGTGCAGATGTTGAAGCGCAGGTAATCGCCGCCGGTGACGCGGTCCTGGGCCGGCGCCTTGGACTCGTCCGTGCCGCCGATGTCGGAGAAGACGGCTGCCTCGTAGCCGCCACGGTTATCCACGTATTCCAGCAGCTCGGCGCGGATCTGGCCGTTGTCGAGGTTGACGTGGGCCGGCTGGATGACGGGCGCCGGGTGCTGGCGGCGATAGAGATCGGCGATAATGAGGGCGAGCAGGCGCAGGACGCCGCGCGTACGCTGGAAGCCCTGGATGCTGCCCCAGCGGTCGCGCAGAACCTCGATGAGCGCGGGGTGGAACGGGTAGGCCCGGACCATGAGATTGCGGTATTCGGGGGCCTGGACCTGTTGGGGGAAGTCGTCGGCGTGGCTGCGGTAGTAATCCCAATAAGCGCGGGCTACGCGGTCGGCCTGCTCTTCACGCGTGGCCGGATCCCCTTCAAAGAGACGGCGCTTGAGGATTTCGTACAGCTCTTCGCGCTCGGCGCTAACCTCCACCTGGCGCGTGCGGCGCAGCACGCGGATGGC
>JAAZBY010000209.1 GCA_012513595.1 Chloroflexota bacterium | reverse complement strand
TGCGACCCCGCAAGACGGACGCGACGGCACACCCCGCAAGGTGTGCGGCCGGCGCGCACTCCGCCCGCTCCTGCAGTCTGCCTGTGCACTTGTCCATCTTTTTGGACTGGTGACTTTAGCGAGGACGTAACACCCGTTCCCATCCCGAACACGACGGTGAAGGGCCTCCGCGGCGATGATACTGCATTCAAGAGTGCGGGAAAGTAGCTCGTTGCCAGTCCTTTTTCTTTTTCAGCAGCAGGCGGCACCCAGGAGCACGACGGGCTCACGGGTGCCGCCTGCGGTCGTTTAACGGGCCGGGGGGGGAGGGCGGTCGCGCCCGGGCCGCAGGGAGGGCGCCCCAGGGCCGGGCGCGGACCCGATGGACGGGGTGGACACCGTGGACGGGGTGGACACGGCGCCGGCGCCGGCGCGCCCGAAGATGCAGGGGGATGCGTGTGCCGCATCCGCACCGGCGCTGCGGCGCCGGTGCGTGGGCTCGTAGGAAACATGGCGCTGTGACGCGCACCGTCGTGTCGCAGACTTTCAGCCTGCCATGCGTCTTGTCCGATTTCCCAGGGCGCTGCCCTGGGCTGATGAATGCTGCCCCTTCAGGGCGCCAGGTCGGCGGGCCGCAGGTGGGCGCGCCGGGCGATGCTTCGCCATGCCATACCCGGCGGTCTCCTGGCCCTTGCGGACGGCAGCGGCCGCCCGGCCCCTGCCGTCACAGCCTGATCCATGCCGCGGGGCAGGCCTGCGGCCTGCGGCGCGCCATGGATCAGGCTGGGGAGAGCAGGACGTCGCGGGGGTTGCCGTCGAAGCCGGCTCGGCGGAGGAGGTCCAGGTGGGGGAAGAACTCGCCGACCTCGTAGAGGTTATGGGCATCGCTGCCGAAGGTCAGGGGCACGCCGGCCTCGATGCAGCGTCGAATCCACTCGGGGTCGGGCTCGTTGGTGTGGAGGTTGATCTCGGCGGCGACGCCGCGTTCCTTGAGGAGGCGCAGGGTGGCCTCATAGAGCCCGGCCGGGGTGGGGCGGCGGGCGCGTCGGAAGACCCGGAAGGGATGTGCGAGAGCGGCCATGGGGGGGCGCAGGAAGCGCTGCAGGACGTTGAGGAAGTCATCGGCGAGGCGGGCCTCGTCGGTCTCGCCGCGTTGGAGTGTCTGCAGGCCGTGGACGGCGCCGATGCAGAAGGGCAGGGCGGCCATGGCATCGGGCGGCACGATCCAGTCGCCGCGGTAGTCGGCGTCGACTTCGATGCCCCAGGTTGTGGGCGCGATGCCATGGCGTCGGAGGGCCTGGAGGTACTCCTCCATGCGGTTCTCGGCGGGCTGTGCCTCGGCGAGGCCACCCTGGAAGCAGGTATGGCCATAGCGTTTCCGGCTGAAGGCGAGGTGTCCCGAGTGTTCGGTAAAGCGCAGCCCGGCGAGGCCGAAATCGCGGGCCAGTGCCTGGGCCAGGCCGATCTCCATGTTCTCCTGGCAGTAGGCCAGGTGGGTATGCACGTGGGTGTCGACCAGGCCCAGTTCGGCGGGCATGGCCAGGGTCTGGCGCTCCAGGCGGACGCCGTGGGCGTCGATCTCGAGGATGAGGTAGGGGAAGGGTGCCTCGCAGAGGGCCGGCGCGGCCACGAGGTCGATGGCGCCATGGCGGAGGGGTCCGAAGCCGGTGTGGTAGTGGCCGCTGATGGCGGCGCCGATGCCGGTTTCGGCCATGGCGTCGAGGATGGCCTGGGCGTTGAGGTAGTTGTAGGGGCAGGGATGCGCTCCCGGTGGGAACAGCGGCACGTGCTGCAGGGTGACGACCTGGCCGCGCCAGCCGTCGTTGCGGGCAGCGCGGAGGCGCTGCACATCGGCGTCGCGGCGGCTGGCGTTGTAGCGCGGCTCCTCGGGATCGACGAAGGAGAGCAGGCGCACCCCGGCGACGTCGAGCCACTCGGGCGGCCTGGGGAAGTGCCGGTAGAAGGCCTCCGGGTCGGCGTCGTGGTTGCCGGGGATCACCACCCAGGGCATGGTCAGCAGGTCGAGCGTCCGGCGCATGGTCTGGAACTGTGCCGGGGCTTCGGGGAGAGCCCCGTCGTTGACGATATCGCCGAGGATGACCGTCGCATCCGGTCGGATGAAGCGGTTGAGGCGGTGCACGGCCCGCAGGAGCAGGATGTCGGCGATGCCGGCGCGGCGAATGCCGATGGCGGCGCTGCGGTCGTGGTGGAAATGCGTATCGCTGAGCACGGCCAGACGCATGGGCACACTCTCCAAGGCAGAGGATGACTGGGCCAGACTATAGCGCCGGGTCGGAGTTGTGCCGGCCGCTCGGGCGCGTCTGACGATGCTGGGAGGCGGCCCCGGGGCCGCGGGGACGCGGCCGCCGCCCACGGCGCCTGTCAGGACGGCTGGTGGCAGCCCGCTTCGCCGTCGCGAGGCGGCTCCGGGGCCGCGGGGACGCGGCCGCCGCGCTCGGGACACGGACGGGCACGGACCGGCACGGACGGGACACGGACGGGCCTTGCCGGGGCCGGAGACGCGGCGTCGGGCCTCGGGCGTCGGGGCTCGGGACGCGGACGGGCCCAGCGCGGGCTCTGCCCGCAACCCAAAGGGTCGAGGGTCGGGTGTCGAGGGATCGAGGAGGCCGGCCTCGGGAGTCGCGCCTCGGGCGTTTGACGTTGAGCGTTCGGCGTTGGGTGTTTCCTCTTCCGGGTGTCGGGCGCCGGGCCTCGGGCGTCCTCTGCGGCCGGTCCGGTGTGTGGGAGGCCCCTATGGCGGAGCAGGGGTGCCTCCGTCAGGGCTGTTCGAAGATCGCGTCTGCGTCTCTCGGTCACCCCGGAGGGGTGCAAGATCGTAGCCGGGGGTCGTGCGGAGTACGACCCCCGGAACCGCGGAGTGCACGCCAT
>JAAZBY010000208.1 GCA_012513595.1 Chloroflexota bacterium | reverse complement strand
GTGCGGTCTACGGAGCCCTGCGGCCGATTGCGGCCGCAGGGCTCCGTGCCTGCTTACCCGAAGACGTCCTCCGCCGGGAACACGGGGCCGTCCGCACAGACGAGCCGGCCCCCACAGTGGCAGGAGCCGCACACACCGATCCCGCAGCGCATCACCCTCTCCAGGCTGACCCAGCAGGGCAGCCCGGCCTCGCGGGTGCGCCGGTGCAGCGCCTGCAGCATCGCTTCGGGCCCGCAGCCGTAGACGGCGCTGGGCCAGCCAGCGACCAGCAGCCCCTCGACGGCGGCGAGCACCGTCCCCGGCAAGCCCTCCGAACCGTCGTCGGTGGCCGTCACCAGGCTGGCGCCGGCAAGCGCGAAGCGCCAGCCGAGCATGAGGCCCTTGCCCGAGCGCGCGCCGACGGCCGCCACGACCTCGTCCCCACGGGCGCGGGCCGCCTTGGCCAAGAGCGTCAGCGAGGCCGTCCCGCTGCCCCCGCTCACCAACAGGTGCCGCCGCCCGTGCAGGGCAAAACCCCGCCCGAGGGGCCCGCGCAGCCAGAGGCGGTCCCCCGGCTGCAGGGCGCAGACTGCCGCGGTGAAGGGCCCCGCCTCACAGATGGTGAGGCTGAGCGGGTCATCGTCCATCACCGCCAGCGGCCTCTCCTCGACGCCGGGCAGCCAGGCCATCACGAACTGCCCCGGGGCCGCAGGCATCCGGCCGTCAAAGACCAGCGTTACCCCGGCCCCGCCTTCGGCGATCCTGCGGACGATGCGATATGCCACGTGCTTTCCGTCAGACATGGGCGCAGCCCCTGGCCTCCTCGATACTGGTGAACCCCTCTTCCTCCAGCAGGACAATCAGCTCCCCGTGGATACGCGCAAAGGCGCCGGCACCATAGTGGTACAGGGCCGTGCCGATCCCCACCGCCGTCGCCCCGGCCATGATCATCTGCAGGGCGTCTTCGCCCGAGAGCACGCCGCCGGTGCCGATGATCGGCACGTTCACGGCCTGCGAGATCTCGTACACGCAGCGCACCGCAATGGGCCTCAGCGGCGCGCCCGAGACGCCCCCAACCAGGTTGGAGAGCACCGGCCGCCGGGCCCGCACGTCGATCACCATCCCCGGCCCCAGCGTGTTCACAGCGGTCAGGCCGTCGGCCCCGGCGTCGACCACGGCGCGCGCCACGGCAGCGATGTCCGCCGAGTTGGGCGAGAGTTTCACCAAGAGGGGCCCTGCGTAGGCCTGCCGCACCGCCGCCGTCACCCCGGCCGCGGCAGCGGGGTCCAGCGCGAAGGGGCGGCCGTGCTCGCTCTCCACGTTGGGGCAGGAGATGTTGAGCTCCAACAGGTCGGGCTGCGCTTCCGCCACCAGGCGGGCCGCCTGGACGAACTCGTCGAGGCGGTGCCCGTACACGCTGGCAATAAGCGGGACGCCGCTAGCCGCCAGCCCCTCCCGGGCGGCGGCCAGGACCTCTCTCTCGGCGGCGGCGCCCGGGTTGGCCAGGCCGACGGCGTTGATCAGGCCGGGGCCCCAGTCCAGCACGGTCGGGTTGGGGTGCCCCTGCCGCGGGTGCAGGCTACAGGACTTGGAGGTCACCGCGCCGGCCCCCTCGCGCCCCAGGCGGATCAGCGTCTCGGCGCAGCTGCCCCAGATCCCCGAGGCCAGCACCAGGGGGTTGGGCAGCCGCACGCCGCAGAGGGTTACACGCGTGTCGACGGCACCCATGTCAGCCTGCCGCTTCCAAGTACTCGCGCACGCGGGCCGCGTCGGCCGCTGACACCTTGCCGTCCTCCTCCAGGGCGGCCACCAGCTGGCGCAGCGTCACGGCGGCGTGCAGCCGATAGCCGTGCCGGGCCAGGTCCTCGGCGCCTCCCTGCTCGCGGTTGATCAGCACGACGACGTCGCTGCAGACCAGGCCGGCCTCCAGCAGCGGGGCCAAGGCCTCCAGCTTGCTGCCGCCCGAGCTGATCAGGTCATCCAGGAGGACGATGCGCTCTCCTTCGCGGAACTCGCCCTCGATCTGCCGACGCGTGCCGTAGGCCTTGGCCTCCCGGCGCGGGTAGATCATGGGATCACCGGTCAGAAGCGAGACGGCCGTGCCGATGGGCATGGCGGCGTAGGGGATGGCGGCCAGCCGATCGTACGCCAGCCCCTCGAGGAGCGAGGCATAGTGCCGCGCCGCCTCCTGCAGCGCCACAGGGTAGGAGGCCAGGCGGCGCAAGTCGACATAAACCGGCGAGTGGGCGCCAGAGTGCAGCACAAAGTCGCCAAACTGCACGCAGCCGGCCTCGAACAGGCGCCGCGCCAGCGAGCGCACCCGGGCGCTCTGGTGTTCTTCGGCAGCGCCAGGGGCCAGGCTGCGGCGCAACGCGTTGATCTGCAGCCGCAACTGCTCGGCGGCAGCCCGCGGGTCATCCGCGTACAGGACCCCGCGTGACGAGTTGATCAGCAGGCCCATGCCATCGGCCCGCAGGCCGGCGCGGAGCACCGCGTCGAGGTCGCCCCCCTGCGCACCGACGCCGGGGACCAGGAACCAGGTCTCGGCGGAGGCGGCGCGGATCTCGCCGATGGCGTCGGGGTAGGTGGCCCCGATCACCAGACCGATCTCGCCCCCCTTGGCCCAGGTGCGGGCCCGCTCGGCCACATGCCGGTAGAGGGGCATCCCGGCCTGGAGCCAGTCCTGCACCTCGCCGGCCGATGGGTTCGAAGTCTTGCACAGCACAAAAACCCCGCGGCCCTGGTGGGCCAGGAAGGGGGCCACGCCGTCCTCCCCCAAGTAGGGGTTGACGGTGATCGCGTCGACGCCGAGCCAGTCAAAGGCGGCCCTGGCGTAGGCATCGGCCGTGGAAGAGATGTCGCCACGCTTGGCATCCAGGATGACGGGCGTATCGCTCGGAATGCGCGCCAATGTGGCCTCCAGGGCGCGCAGCCCGTCGATCCCCTCCGCCTCAAAGAAGGCGATGTTGGGCTTGTAGGCGCAGGCCACCTCGGCGGTGGCGTCGATAGTACGGTACATGAGGTCCAGCACCGTCGCGCAGCCGGCCGGCAGGCGGCCGGGGTGCGGATCGAGCCCCACGCAGACGAGGCTGTCGCGCTTCGTGATGCTAGCTTCCAGTCGATCCCAGAAGGTGGTGGACACGGGTCAGGCCTTTCCCAGTACGGCGGCCAGCAGGGCCATGCGGATGTACATGCCGTTTTCCATCTGCCGAAAGTAGGCGGCGCGGGGGTCGTCGTCAACGTCGTAGTGAATCTCGCCGACGCGGGGCAGCGGATGCATGACGGCCATGTTCTCCCTGGCCCGCGACATGAGCTCCGGCGTGATCTCGTAGCAGTTCCTGACGGCCTCATAGTCGCGCAGGTCGGCAAAGCGCTCTTTCTGCACGCGCGTGACGTAGAGCACGTCGACGTCCTCGATGACGTCCTCCACCGCGGCGCACTCCTGCACGGGGCGGCCCGCCTCGCGCAGCTGCGCCTTGACGTCGTCGGGCAGGCGCAGGATCTCGGGCGATACAAAGGTCAGCCGCGTATCGTAGAGGCGCAGCAGCCGGGCCAGGGAATGCACGGTGCGCCCGTTCCGCAGGTCCCCGACCAGGGCCACGTGCAGCCCGTCAATCGTGCCCAACTCGGAGAAGATCGTGTACAGGTCCAGCAGCCCCTGGGTGGGGTGCTCGCCGACGCCGTCGCCGGCGCTGATGATCGGCTTGGAGGCGTACCTGGCCGCCACCTCCGAGGCGCCCACCTCCGGGTGCCGCAGGACGATCACGTCCGCGTAGCACTCGAGGGTACGGATCGTATCGGGCAGAGACTCCCCCTTGCTCACTGACGAGTACTGCACCCCGTGGATCGGGATCACCGACCCGCCCAGCCGCTGCATCGCCGCGATGAACGACGACGAGGTGCGGGTGCTCGGCTCATAGAACAGGTTGGCCAGGATGTGCCCCTTCAAGAGGTCGGTCGCGCCCACGGTGCGCACGATGCTGCGCATCTCGCCGGCCACGCCCATGATGTACGAGAGATCCTCGCGAGAGAACTGCATCACCGAGATGATGTCGCGCCCGTAAAAGCTGACATGCCGGCTGGGCGCCAGCCCCACGATCTTGCGCTGGTTACCGTTCGTAGCCATAGGCCTGTCCTCCTTCTCTATGGTATGCGATCCTTCACGGGCTCCAGGCGCTGCCCAAAGCCCGGCGCTACGCGGCAGGCCCCGTCCTCCCACACCGTGGTGCCCCGCAGCCACACACGGCGCACGCGCCCGACGACCTGCTGCCCGGCAAAGGGCGACCAGCCACAGCGCGTCTGGTACCCGGCCTCGGGCAGCGCGTAGGGCTCCCCGAGCTCCACCTCGACGCCCGCGTCGGCGGGAGGAACGAGGGAGTAGATGCGCAGGGGGCCGTGGTAGGTCAGCTCCTGGAGGCGTTCGAGGGTCAGGCGACCGCGGTCCACCGCCCCGAGGAGGAGCGGCAGCGTGGTCTCTAGCCCGGGGACGCCCGGGGGCGGGGCAGCGGAATCCTTCTCCGCGCGGGTGTGCGGTGCGTGGTCGCTGGCGATGGCGTCCACCAGGTCAAGCCGCTGCCAGAAGAGTGCCACCTCTCCCGGTGAAACGAGCGGCGGCTTCATCTGCCCGTAGGCCCCCAGGCGGGGCAGCGCGGAGCGGTCCAGGAACAGGTGGTGGGGCGCCACTTCGCAGGTGACGGCGACGCCTCGCTGACGGGCCGCCTCGATGGCCAGGAGGTCGTCTGGCTGGGGGACGTGGCAGACGTGCAACCGTTGGCGGTAGCGAGCGGCGAGGTCCAAAGCCACGCGGATGGTGCGGCTCTCGGCGTGGACGGCAATGGGCCCCGGCCCGGGCCAGGCCTCGAAGACGGCGGCTACCGCCTGCGGCCCGGCCAGGGTGAGGTCGCCAAACGTCTCATCGAGGTACAGTTTGAGCCCCACCGCCTCGGGCGCCGCGGAGATGGTGCCCGCCAGGTCGTGCCCGTCATAACCAACAAAAAGGCCGTAATCACTTACGGCCTTGCTGCGAAAGGTCTGCAGTTTGCGCTCTAGCGCCCCGCGCGTCACGGTGGGGGGCGCGTTGTTGGGCATGTCCAGCAAGGCGATGACGCCTCCGGCCAGGGCGGCGCGAGTGCCCGATAGCACGTCCTCCTTGTGGGTGGCCCCCGGCTCTCGCAGGTGCACGTGGGCGTCAATCACCCCGGGCAGGGTCAGGATGGTCATGCAGTCTCGTACCTCAGCGGCTGGCGGGCATGAAAAGGGGCCCCTATCGCTTCTGGGGAATGCTCATCCCCAGCGCACGCGCTCGGAGCGCTTCAGGGCCCACGACGGAGTGGCTGCGCCTCATCGCCTGGCGCATGCTGCAAGAGTATAGCACCGTTCGCAGCGCGCCACAAGCGCAAGGCGCGCCCGGGCGCGCGGCTTGCCGCTCTGGAGAGAGCCAAGTAATATGTGCGTGTTCGCCGCCCGGTGCCCTTGGCCGCGGAGGCCCGCGCGTGCTTCCGGGCGGACTCTACCGATGAGAGGACCCTTACTGTGAACATATCCATTGAGACCCTGATGTTGCTGGCGGCGTTCTTCATCCTGGCGGGTGTCGCGGCCTCCAAAGTGTCGGCGCGCTTTGGCATTCCCGCGCTGCTCTTGTTTCTGGTACTGGGGATGCTGGCCGGGTCCGACGGCCCTGGCGGGATCTACTTTGACGATGCAGGGGTGGCGCAGTCGCTCGGCGTGATCGCGCTGAGCCTTATCCTCTTCTCCGGTGGGCTCGACACCACCTGGGAGGACGCCACCGCCGTCGCGCCGCGCTCGGCGGTGCTGGCCACCCTCGGCGTGGTACTGACGGCCGGTACGCTCGCGCTGCTGACCTGGAAGGTCGTCGGGCTCCCCCTGCATACGGCCGTTCTCCTGGGTGCCATCGTCTCCTCAACCGATGCGGCCGCCGTCTTGGCTGTGTTGCGCTCCAAGAGCATTAGCCTCAAGGGGACGCTGCGTCCGCTCCTCGAGGTCGAGTCGGGCGGCAACGACCCGATGGCCCTCTTCCTCACCACGGTGGCCATTGGGCTGGCCATGGGCAACCCTCCCGGCGTGGGAGAGACGCTGCTCCGCTTCGTCTGGCAGTTCGCCCTGGGCGGCGCCTTTGGCTACCTGGCCGGGCGGGCCTACCCCTGGATCATGACGCGTATCGACCTCGAATATGAGGGGCTGTACCCGGTCTTGTCGCTGGGTTTGGTGCTGGCGACCCTGGGCTTGACCACCCTGGCCGGTGGCAACGGCCTCCTGGCAGCCTACGTGTCAGGGATCGTGGCCGCACGCACCAACTTTTACCATCGTCGCGCCATGGCGCGCTTTCACGCCGGTGTGGCCTGGCTGATGCAGATCACCATGTTCATGGCGCTGGGGCTGTTGGTCTTTCCCTCCAGGCTGCCCTCGGTGGCCGTCCCGGGTCTGGCCATTGCCGGGCTGCTCGTCTTTGTGGCCCGGCCCGTGAGCGTGATCCTCTGCACGCTGCCCTTCCGCCTGCACTGGCGAGAGGTCGCACTGCTCTGCTGGGTGGGGCTGCGCGGGGCGGCGCCGGTCGTCTTGGCCACGTTCCCGCTCTTGGCCGGGGTGCCCGACGCCGACTTGCTCTTCCACCTGGTGTTCTTTGTGGTGCTCGTCTCGACGGCCCTGCAGGGCACCACAGTGCCCTATGTGGCCAAATGGCTGGGTGTTGATGCGCCCCTGGTCGATAGGCCCCCCTATCCTATCGAGTACAACCCGGTGGCCGGCCTACGGGGCACGCTCGAGGAGCTGGAGGTGCCGCTTGGCTCTCCTGCCGCTGGCCGATCGATCATGTCTCTCCACCTGCCGGAGGACCTGTTGGTGGTCCTGGTGGCGCGGGACGATTCCTTTAGCATCGCCCGCGGCTCTACCGTCGTCCGGCCCGGAGACCGCCTGCTGGTCCTGGCGCACGAGGCCTCGCTCGACGAGACGCGCCGTCGGCTGGGGCTGCCAGGCGAGTACCAGGAGGCGATGACCAAGGCATGAGCACGCGGCCGGCGCTGGTGCGCCGGCCGCTTCGTCGAGGCAACAAGGAGGGGGCCGTCAGGCCCCCTCCTTGCGTCATCTTGCCGCCCCCCAAGGATCTCGGCGTCTAGCGAACGTACTCCTCCGGGTTCACATAGTACTGCGTCGGGGCGTAACCCGAGTCGTCCATGGTCCCCCAGAAAGGCTTGTCCAGCCCGCCATAGTTCTTCATGTCGTTCTTGACGATGACGGAGCGCCGGTCCATGCCGGCCACGTGCACCATGGGCAGCTGCTCGGCCCAGATGTCCAGGATCTGGAAAAAGAGCGTGTTCTGCTTGGCCTCGTCCGGCTCCACGGCCACCTTGTCCCAGATGGACCAGATGTCCCGGATCCAGTGTCCCTCGGGCGGCTCCTCGCCGTTAGGGTCGGTGGGGTCGATCTTCCAGAGGCCCCAGGCGCCCGACCAGGGCCGGTCCGGCTGGACGCCCAGGAAGATGGTGGCGTCCACCAGGGGCAGGTGCGCCCGGTCGCCACCCCAGCAGCCGCACTCGACCTCGTTGGCCAGGTAGTGCTCGGTGTACAGCGACCGTTCCACTCCGTTGTACGAGACCTTCAGGCCGACGTCGCCAAAGTACTTGACCCACATGAGGATCTCGTCGCCGGGGAGTTCGCTGCGCCCCTCGATGATAAAGCTCACCGGGCCGCTGCCGTCCTTCCACATCCGGTAGCCGTCCTTGTCGCGCTGGTCGTACCCGGCGCCGTCAAGGAGCTCGTTGGCCTGGTCCGGATCGTACTCCAGGAAGACGTTGGACGCCTTTGGGTAGTACTGCGGCGAGCCCTCGGTGGGGCTGTACTGCCGCGGTGTCCATTCGCCATCATAGATGAGATCGTTGATCTCCTCCCGGTCCAGGGCCAGAGATAGGGCGATGCGGCAGTCTCGGTTCTGGAAGAACTCGCGCACTAGCGGGTTCTTGCAGGCGTGGTTGGGGTTGAGGCCAGAGTGCCCCTCGCCGAACCCGCGCACCACGGTGTAGTTGCCCTTGGCCTCCCCCTCCTTCATGAGGGTATAGTCGGGGATGCTACGGCCCTGGAAGTCGATTTCGCCGTTGAGGATCCACATGGCGAACACGTCGGCGTTGGCCCGCAGGCGGTGCGTCACCTTGTCGATGTAGGGGAGCTGGTTCCCTTCCGGGTCGACCCCCATGAAATAGGGGTTGCGCTCCATGACAAAGAGCTCTTCAGACAGCTTGTTCTTGGCCAGCCAGGTGTCGACGGCGGGCCGGGCGGGGTTCATGAAGAAGGTGTCCTGGTCCGCATAGTACTGCACCCAGGTCTCGAAGCCGGCCGCCTTGGCCTGCGCGTCGAGGGCGGCCTTGTCCGTGTAGGATGGGTGGAACTGCTTCATGTACTCGGCGGGCGCAAACGGCGTGCGGTTACCCATGGTGTAGTGGAACAACGGCAGCGGTGCCGTGAACTTGAACACCACGGTAAAGTCGTCCGGCGTCTGCAGATCCATCACCTCCCCGCCCGACTTCCAGTCGGTGGAGACGGCCGGCGTGAGGTCCTTGTTCAGCTGCGTGTCCACCCACCAGTACGCAAAGTCCTGGCTGGTGAACGGCGTGCCGTCCGACCATTTGCCGCCCTTGCGCAGATGATAGGTCCACACCGTGGCGTCCTCGTTGATCTCCCAGCCCTCGGCCAGGTCCGGCCGCACGGTGAGGTCGGGGTTGTACCAGTTCAGGCGGCGCCGCGTGAGCTTGAGCGGGCCATTGGCATCCGATACGCCGGAATGGCTGCGGCGCATCGTGCCGCCATACTTGCCGATGCTTTCGAACACCGGCCAGACGACGGGGTTCTCAGGAAGGCGCTCGTCAACGGGGGGCAGCTCTCCCTTGGCTACCAGGTCGGCGAGCATGGGTGCCTCGTTGTACTTGGCCACCGGCTCCACGGGTGGGGGGGCGGTCGGCGCGGCCCCAGCACTGGGATGGATGGTTGGCACCGCGGCGGGTGCTGTGGTGGGCGCCGCCGGGGCGGCGGTCGGCGCGGCGGGGGCTGGCTGGGCGCAAGCCACGGCCAGCGAGGCGGCAGCGGTCAGGCCTGAGACACGGATGAACTCTCGGCGCGTTAGCTTCATCTTGCTCTCCTTCGCGGATCTTGCTGTAGCACGCGTCGCCTGATTGCCCGAGCGACACGAGAGGATCCGGTCGGGAGCCGTGAGCCAGCGCCGTTCCGTGCGCCCCTGGGGCCGCTCGCCACTGGTAGCGTAGCATCCGGACGGGAGCTTGTCAACCTCTTGTGGCCCGATCCGCGCTATTCGCCGATGGGGTGCCTTTGGTGACGGGGTGGGCCTGTCGGCCTGAGGGCAGGGCACTGGGCCTCGGCAGTGCCCGCCCTTGGCGAGGGCACTGCCGAGGCGCGAGGAAGGCCTAGGAGCGCAACGCGGGCGGAAGCCAGTCTCCCGCCGGCGTGGGCCTGCGCAGAGTGCTGGGGGCGGGGATATCGGCCCAGGCGCGGCCCTCCCCGTTGAACTGCGGCAACCAGGGGGCCAAGGCATCAAACATCTCGTCGCACATGCGCCACACCTCCTCGGTGTTGCACACGGCGCCGGTCAGCGGGTCGTGCAGCACGGCCAACTTGGCGAGCTCACGGTTGCCGGTGAGGGCCGCCTCCACCGCCATCTCCTGCACGTTGACCGAGACCCGGCAGGAGGCCGCGCACTGCATGGGAAGGGGCCCCGCCCACGCCGGGCTGATGCCGTTGCCGTCCACATAGCAGGGCAGCTCCACCGTGCAGCCGTCCGGCAGGTTCGAGATCAGGCCCGTGTTGGCGACGTTAAAGTGCCCGCGGTACACGCGCCCGGTCTCCAGCGCCTCCATGATATAGGAGGCATGCTCCGAGGAGCGGTGTTGCGGCCCGATCGGTTGCGGCTCGCCGGCCATCCACTTGGGGTACATGTCGCGGTACTCGTTGGCCGTCCTGCGGCAGTGGTTCAGGTACCCCGCCGTGCGCCCGCCGATCCAGGTGCCGTCATAGATCCAGCGCTCGATCTCGGCCGGGCGCTTGCGGTACCAGGGCAGGTACTCGCTGAGGTGCCCGTTGGACTCGGTGGAAAAGTAGCCAAAGCGCCGCAGAATGTCGATGCGGGCGGGCTCGCGCTCGCGGATCTCGGGGTCGTTCTCCATCGCCTCCAGCAGGAAGGGGAGCATGTCCTTCCCCTGGTGGGTGACCTGGATGTACCAGGTCTGATGGTTGATCCCCGCGCAGATGATGTTCACCTCTTCGAGCGGAAGCCCCAGGGACTTGGCGATCAGGGCGTGGCCGCCTTCCACTCCGTGGCATAGCCCCAGGAAGCGCACGCCGCCGGCGCGCCGAGCGGCCCAGGAGTTCATGGCCATTGGGTTGGAGTAGTTCAGGAACAGCGCGTCGGGCGCCAGGTCGCGCATGTCCGCACAGATGTCGAGGATCACGGGAATGGTCCGCAGCCCGTAAAAGATTCCACCGGGGCCCAGGGTGTCTGCCACGCACTGGTCGACCCCGTACTTGAGCGGGATCTCCACGTCGTGGGCAAAGGCCTCCAGCCCGCCGACGCGCACGGTCGAGACCACATAGTCCGCCCCCGCAATGGCCTCGCGCCGGTCGGTGGTGTCGACGATGGTGGCGGGCAGGCCATTGTCGGCAATCATCTTGCGCGACAGGTCCGCCGCCATGCGGAGGTTCTCCTCGCTGATGTCCATGAACCGGAACTCGGTATCGGCCAGCTCCGGCACCGCCAGCACGTCAGCCACCAGCTTGCGCGTAAAGCCCACGCTCCCTGCACCGATCATGGCGATCTTGATCACGATATCATCCCTCCCGCGTTCCCTCTCCAAACCGCAGCCCCTGCCAAGCCAACGCGCACGCTACCACAGGGTAAACCCGCCGTCAATCACCAGGTCATGCCCGGTGACATAATCCGAGGCCTCTGATGCCAGGTAGACAACCGCCCCCTGCAGATCGCCGACCTCGGCCATACGCCCCATGGGGATGTCCTTCAGCCAGCCCGGTACGAGGTGCGCCACCTGCCCGACCAAGGCGGTGCGCGTGTACCCCGGGGAGATACAGTTGACGCGGACGCCGCGCGCGGCCCACTCCGCCGCCAGCGACTTGGTCAGCTGCACCACGCCGGCCTTGGAGGCGTTGTAGCCCACCTGGTTCTGCGGACGGTTGACGATGCGAGCCGACATCGAGGCGGTGTTGATGATCTTGCCGTAGCCCTGGCGCAGCATCACCTGACCTTCCGCCTGGGCGCACAGAAAGACCCCCTTCAGGTTTACCGCGATGACGCGGTCCCAGGTCTCCTCGCTCATCGCCTCGGCGTCGGCCCAGGCGCCGATCCCGGCGTTGTTGACGCCGATGTCCAGGCGCCCCCAGGCGTCGAGGATCGTCGCGATGGCGCGCTCCACGTCCCCGGGTGAGGTCACGTTGGCCTCAATCGCCAGTGACCTGCGCCCCAGCGCCAGGACCTCCTTGGCGACGCCCTGCGCCGTAAGCGGGTTGACGTCCAGAACGGCCACGTCGGCGCCTGCCTCGGCCAGGGCGAGCGCCAGGGCCTGGCCGATCCCCTGGCCCCCGCCGGTGACGATGGCCGTGCGGCCGTGCAGCGCAAACCTGTCGAGGATGCCCATGCGTGCCAACCTCCTACGTGTTGGGGCGACCGGCGCTGGCCGGCGCCTACTTGTGGATCAACACCCAGGTGCCCGGTTCGCTCACGGTCGCCTGCACCTGCTTGGCGCCCTCGGGCATCTGCGGGTCAGCCCACTCAAAGAGCCACTGCGCGTCCTCCCGGCG